>CALDNY010000347.1 GCA_937914685.1 uncultured Kordiimonadaceae bacterium | reverse complement strand
ATATCTGATCGCAGAAATAGTGAATTTACCATAAAAAAGCCATAAGACACTGCCAAAGAACATCCCACTTAGATTTGCATAAATATCCACCAAAGAAGTACCACGGCTACTGATATACATTTGTAAATACTCAATAATAAAGCCAAATAATATAATCAGAGCAAACATGGTCGGCCAGATGGTTTTACTCTTGGATAAATGACAATAACCACTGATAAAAAACGTCAGCAATAACGTGAATATGACATGGTTGATCCATTGACCTTGCGCCTCGTTAGCAGAAGAAGATAGGAGAGTTGCTATAAAACCATTTGGTGGCGCATTGGTAATATTGAAAGGCAATAATGCCCCATAAAGCATGAAAATAAAAAACCCACTAAGAATATATAAAAACACCTTCTTGGCTTGGTGATCTACTTGCTGGCTTGCTTGATCATCACCCATAGATAAAATACCTTTTATAATTACTTTAATAGAAAATAATTTAGTTTATAAAGAATAAGCATATAACACTGATTTATAGGATACATTTTATCGTTATGGATATAAACTCTTTTCAAGAATTTTGGCTAATTGTCACTGATGTCTGGCAAAATGGTGTTTACGGAGTTGATATCGGTAAAATTCTTGCGGCTATTTTAATATTTTTGTTTTTTATGTTAATCCGCCACATGTTTAGCCGTTTTGTCATCAGCAGACTTAAAACCATTGTCAGCAAAACAAAAAACACTATGGATGATGCTGTTATTAATGCCATTGAAAAACCGTTAAGTTTTTTACCTATTGTTATTGGTGTTTTTTGTGCAACCGAAATTCTCAATCTTTCCGCTACCCTCGAAATAGGAGCCTATAATTTAAATCGCTCACTGATTACTTTTAACATTTTTTGGACTTTTTATAAAATAGTTAAGCCAATCAGCGCCACATTTGGCAAATTAAAAGATATCTTCTCAAAAAGTTTGATCGATTGGATGATCAAAGCCATGCGGGGCTTATTCCTCTTTCTTGGCTTTGCCTCCATCTTAGAAATTTGGGGCATTCAAGTTGCCCCCCTTCTTGCGGGACTTGGATTATTTGGTGTTGCGGTGGCCCTAGGCGCTCAAGATTTATTTAAAAATCTTATTTCTGGATTATTCATTATAGCAGAGCAAAGGTTTCAGCCAGGGGACTGGATTAAAATTGACGGTATCGTTGAGGGTACTGTGGAAAATATCGGTTTTCGTACCACCACAGTGGTTCAATTTGATAAAGCACCCGTTTATGTTCCTAATTCAAAATTATCTGATAATGCCACCATTAATTTCTCCCGCATGAGCCACCGAAGGATTTATTGGAAAATCGGCCTTCTCTATGATACGTCCATTGATCAATTAAAAAATATCCGCCTCCAAATTGAAGAATATATACTGAATAATGATGCCTTTGCCCATCCACCAGAAGTCGCCACCTTTGTCCGTATTGATAGCTTTAACGATAGCTCTATTGATCTGATGCTTTATTGTTTTACAAAGACCACAGATTGGGGCGAATGGCTTGAAATTAAAGAACAGTTAGCTCTTATTATAAAAGACATTATTGCTCAAAATAATAGCGGCTTTGCCTATCCGAGCCAATCACTTTATATTGAAACAATGCCGTCCCAAATTGACAAAAAAGAGGCGGAGCCCTTCCCTCAGGACTAAATCACTCTTTTTCAAAAGCTCTAAATGTATCAGTGAATTTAAGGGGCTTACCTGTTGCTTCTTTTGTTATTTCACCGTTCCACATGGCCATGTGTCCCCGGACCATGGTACCGATCACTTTGCCCGTAAATTGCTGGCCTGCTGATAAATCCCAGCCACAGCCGCTCATCACATCATCATCCTCAAGTATCCATTTTTTCTTTAAATCAATCAATGTAAAATCAGCATCATAGCCCACTGCAAGTCGGCCTTTATTAGCTATATTGAAAATACGTGCTGGGCCAGCGCTTGTTAGGTCCATTAAAGTTTGCAATGAAAAAACACCATTATTAACGTGGTTCAGCATTAAAGGCAGCATGGTTTGAACGGACGGAATGCCGGAAGTGCTTAATGGGTATTGCTGCTCTTTTTGGGCGATTGATTGGGCGTTATGATGGGAACCAAGCATATCAACGATAGCACCGCTGATCGCTTTATATAAACCCAGACGGTTATTTTCTTCGCGGATGGGCGGGTCGGTCTGGGCATAATTACCATAATGGTCGTAACAATCTTCACTAGCAAATGACAAATGTATGGGAGAAACGCTAAGGGTTGCAATATCCTTATTAGCGGCCACCATGGCCATTTCGTTTTCTGTGGAGATATGGGCCAAATGAACCCGCCTTCCCCCAGCCCGGGCAATGGCTAAAATACGCCTTGTTCCATTAAGAGCTACTTTTTGATCACGCCAAACTGCATGTGAGCTGACATGATCTTTTTCAATGAAAGATAGTCGTTGATCAAGTCTTTGTTGATCTTCTGCGTGAACAACGACCCTACGGTCACCATTTTCCATCACTTTTAAGAGGCTTTTATCATCCGTAATGGCCTCTTGATCATTTATGTTAGCCATAGTTAAATAAATACCAGCACAGCCCTCCTGCCGTTCCAATGTGTCAAGTTTATCAATATTGGCTTTGCACGCCTGCTCAAAATAGCCATGATCACACCAGATCTCCTGATTAGTCGCGTCCTTGCTTTTGCTGATAATTGAAGTAACGCCTCCCATCAAAGCCGCCTTTGTACCTGTTTCAACGGTTTCCACTTGGTCAGTGAATTGAAAATCACTATCAATCAGTCCTGGCAATATATGAAGCCCGTCCCCATTGATAATATGGTCCGCCTTAACATCGACAAATTGACCAATGGCAACAATGATGCCATCGCGCACAGCAATATCCGAATTTTCAATGCCTCGGTGTGAAACGCATTTCGCGCCGCGAATGATTAAATCTATACTCACATTTTTTCCTATTTTATCGTGTATTTATCTATCCAGTAAATGAAAACAATGCTAGTTTATAGCAATATTTATCAGAGAAAAAACAAATGATAGAAACTTTCGAATTTATTGAAAACAGGGCCATAATCACTTTAGCAGGCCCAGACCGAAAAAGCCTACTCCAAGGTATTATTACCAATGATATAAATGGATTAAAAGATGATCAAGGACTATATGCAGCTCTATTAAGCCCGCAAGGAAAATTCCTTCATGATTTCTTTTTATTTGAAAAAGATGACATAATCTATTTAGACTGCGAAAAGGCGCGCATGGAGGATTTATTCCGCCGGCTTTTAATGTACCGTTTACGCAGTGCCGTAGAAATTATCGATCAATCTGCAAAATATAATGTCATAACATCAAAAATGCAGATCGAAAATGCCTTCATTTCTTTTAAAGACCCTCGTCATGATGATATGGGATTTCGTGCTATTGTCGAAAAATTACCACAAAACCTATCAAACGATAATGGTTATCATATGCGGCGGATATCCTTGGGAATAGCGGAAGGCACAAATGATTTTATTGTCGATAAATCCACTTTAGGAGAAGGACATTTTGAACAAATCCACGGCCTAGACTTCAATAAAGGCTGTTATGTTGGTCAAGAAGTTACCGCACGTATGAAATATCGAGGCTCTTTGAAAAAAGCTTTATTCCCCGTGAATCTAGCAGGTGATACCCCAGAATTTGGAACACCTATAATAGATGATAATGATGCTAAAGTCGGCCATATAAGATCATCATGCGACCATAAAGCCATTGCTCTTTTTGCTTTAAAAAGCCTGACATTTAATAAAGATTATCATTGCGGTGATATCAAAATCACGCCTTACAAACCCAATTGGATGGAGGATACAGACCATGACTGATATCATTAGGTGTGATTGGTGTGGTAACGATCCTCTGTATAGAGACTATCACGACCAAGAATGGGGCGTTAGTATTTATGATAGTCGCGCCCTTTTTGAAAAATTAATTTTGGATGGGTTTCAAGCAGGCCTTTCATGGATCACCATATTAAAACGAAGAGAAACTTTTATTTCGGCATTTGATCAGTTTGATCCTGAGAAAATCGCGGCCTATAATGATGATGATGTTGAACGATTGATGAATGATAAAGGGATCATCAGAAACCGATTGAAGATAACGTCAACCATTAAAAATGCCAAAATTTATTTAGAGATAGAAAAAGAGGAAAAAGGCGCATTTAGCCGCTTTATTTGGAGCTTCACAGACGGTAAAATCATCAATAATAATTGGACGTCAATGGCAGAAATGCCAACAACAAGCAAGGAAGCTATCGCCATGAGTAAAGCTTTAAAAAAACGTGGTTTTGGATTTTGCGGGCCTACAATATGTTATGCATTCATGCAGGCGGTTGGCATCATCAATGATCATCTAACCAGCTGTCATCGCCACCCTGATAATTTATAATTTAAGCAAATGCGCCGCCGCGCGGTATCGACGTTTCCTTATGAATAGCCGCACTTAAAATAAAACCAAAAGCCATAAGCAGTGTTAGCATTGCCGATCCACCGTATGATACCAATGGTAACGGCACACCTACGACAGGGACAAGTCCCATAACCATGGCAATGTTAATGAACATATAAAGGAAGAACGTAAAAACCATACCCAATATCAGCAAGCGGCCAAACTGGCTTTTTACGCTCATACTGACAATTATCGCATAAGCGAGTAATATAAAATAAAGCCCTAACAAAGTAAGCCCTCCGATCAGTCCTAATTCCTCAGCAATGACCGTAAAAATAAAATCTGTGTGTTTTTCTGGTAAAAAATTTAGCTGGCTTTGAGTTCCTTGAATAAAGCCTTTACCGTAGATACCGCCTGAACCCAAAGCAATTTTTGATTGGATAATATGATAACCAGCACCAAGGGGGTCTTTTTCCGGATCTAAAAATGTCAGAACACGTTGTTTTTGATAAGGCTTTAAGAATTGCCATGCGCCGTAGGCTGCTGGAATAAGGGCAATTAAACTGGCAACAAAAAGCCACATTCTAACGCCGGCGGCGAATAATAAGGCAATGCCGCCTAATACTATCAAAATAGTTGTTCCCAAATCAGGTTGGCGTAAAACCAGTACCACTGGCAATATGATGAGGATTATTGGTTTAATCAGGCTCCTTAATTGGGTGGTTTCATCATCGGTCAGACAATGAAAATACCGAGCCAGTGCCATGACAAGAGCAATTTTTATTAATTCTGATGGTTGGAAATTCATAAAACCAAGGTCTAGCCAACGTTGAGAGCCTTTACCAATTTCTCCCATTATATCAACAATCAAAAGCAAACCAAGAGCCACAGCATAAAAAGGATAGGCCAGAAACATCCAAACCCGAATATCAACCATAGCAACCATAATCATCAAAATAAGGCCAATGATAAAACGAATGAATTGATTTTTTGCCCAAGGATCAACACTACCGCCCGCAACAGAATAAAGCATGGCAAAACCAAAACTTGCCACCAGTATAATGACAAGGACAATAAACCAGTTAAGGTCAAAAAATTTCTGACTTAATGATTTTTTTTTGCTGCTGCCAATTCGAGTGGAATATTGCATTATATGATGGTCTCCGCGTTTCTTTTTTTATCATTATTAATGACAAATTCTAGTACATCACGGGCAATAGGCGATGCGGTCGAAGAACCACCACCACCATGTTCTACAATCACACAAATCGAAAATTTTGGATTTTCCACAGGGCCGTAACCTACAAATAACGCATGATCCCTTTCGATCCATGGTTTTTCGTTGTTTTTAAGGACCCTTGTTTGACGTTCCGCGGTACTGATCCGTCTTACCTGTGTGGTTCCCGTTTTGCCACCTAATTTATAATTTTTATTACGGCTTCGATGTGAAAATGCAGTGCCGCGAGGATGGTTATAAACATCATTCATACCTTGAAGTATAATTTTTAAATTTTTCTCTGATATGCCAATATCATTAGACATAGATAACGGGTCATCATCACTAAAAATTTTCGGCTCCACCGCTTTACCGCCATTTACCATGCGTGAGATCATCACACAAAGCTGCAAAGGCGTTGTAGAAACATAGCCCTGACCAATGCCTGCATTGACCGTATCTCCCCCTTGCCAACGCACCCCTTGAGTGCCCATTTTCCACTTATTATTTGGGTTAATCCCTTTGGCTTCGCTCATAATACCAATGTTAAATCTTTCCCCTAAACCAAATCGGGTCGACATTTCATGGATTTTTTCAATACCAACTTCTAAGGCTAATTCATAAAAATAGACATCACAGGATTGAGCCAATGCCTGAATGATATTGATGTGACCATGTCCATTTTTATTCCAACAATGTACTATCCGTTTGCCAATTTTAAAGGTGGAGCCGCAAAATTTAGTTTCCTCAGCTGTGACTATTCCGGCTTCTAATGCGGCGAGTGCCACAATCATTTTAAAGGTTGAGCCTGGTGAATATTGTCCACTTACCGCCTTGTTAATAAGAGGTTTTCTAATATCTTCGCGTAGAGCATCCCATTTTTTCTGGCTAATACCATTATTAAAATCATTAGGATCAAAAGAAGGCGTTGAGGAAAGGGCTAATAAATCACCAGTATGAATATCCATAACAACTACCGCCGCACTTACATCACTTACACGGTTTGCCGCAAATTTTTGAATATCCAGATCAATGGTTAAATTTGTTGTTTCTCCTGAAACGCTATCTTGTCGTGATAATTCGCGAATAACACGGCCAAGCACGTTCACTTCAACTTTACTATTGCCCGCACTGCCGCGTAATTTATCATCAAGAGTTTTTTCAATACCGTTCTTGCCGATTTTAAATTCAGGAAGCTCAAGCAATGGGTCGCCATTGAGTTCATTTTCACTGACAGAACCTACATAACCTACTAAATGGGCGACAAGACCTTTTTCTGGATAATAACGACTTACTCCCATATCCGGCTGAACGCCGGGAAGATCAGGCATATTAACATTGACCTGGGAAAATGTTTCCCAATCCAAATTATTTGCAATATTGATAGGAAGGAATGATCTTTGTTTCTTTGCCGCTTTAAGAACCCGCTTATTTTCATTTTCTGAAATAGGAATATAGTGACCAAGAGACTTAAGAGTTTCTTGTAATTCTTTGGTTTCTTCAGGAATGACATTAACACGGTAATCCGTGGTATTTGTGGCTATTTCACGACCAAAGCGATCGACAATATCGCCTCTTTTCGGGGCAAGTAGACGCATACTAATTCGGTTTTTATCCGCAAGAAGTTCATATTGATTGCGGTTAGTAACTTGCAAATAATACATTCGACCAATAAGCGCAGAAGATAATAACAGCATTCCACCAGAGACAATAGTTGCCCTGCGCGTATACATTTTAAGCTTATTTGCATCCGAAGGATTCATTATTTAATTACTTTTCTAATCAGCCCTAAAATCCATGTAATAATAGGGTAAAAGGCAATCGTTAAAAATATTTGGCCTAATATATCCAAATATGCCAGCAAGGTTTTATAATATAGGGACGTAATCGCCCAGTATAATAAGCCGTAGCCCATAACCAACATTACAAAGACGACCCAGTTAAAGATAAAATCTCTTTCTAAAAACTGTCGCCCCTGAAAAAAAACAAACTGTTGAACAACAATAAGTAAAAGCGGCATTAAACCAATGGGACTTCCCAACAATATATCCTGCAATACTCCCAAGATAAACACAACGACTACGGGCAGCATTCTCGGCTTAAAGACGCTCCAATAATAAACGCCGATTAAGGTCAAAAAAGGCATTATATCACTTATGAGTGAACTTTTATACGGTAGTACCATAATGATCATCAATACTAAAATGCTCAAAGAGGGTAAAACTACTTTTAGTCCATATGATTTCTCTGTTGTTGGTGACATATTGATCATGGCCGACGTTCCGCATCAGGTTTAGGTAAGGTTTCATCATTCGTTGTATTTAATTGGGGAAATGATGCAATTTCATATTCAATAACACTCACATAATTTAAACGATTTAAATTTACCGAAGGTTGAACTTTAATTTCCCCTAAATCTGAAATTTGACTCACATAACCTACGGGTAAATCTGGTGGGTAAATACCGCCCATACCAGAGGTTAATATTTGATCGCCAACGGCCACCCGTTCATCAGTGGGCATAAAATCAATGCGTAATAACGGCGAATTATTGCCCGCCAAAATAATATTGACCCCCGTTTTAGAAAATTTCACTGGAATTCTGCTATTAATATCATTTAAAAGTAAAACGCGCGCCGATTTATTTGCAACATTGATTATTCGTCCAATAACACCCTCTTCATTGACAACCGCATGACCCTTTTTAACCCCTTCATTGCGACCACTATTAATCAACATGCTTTTGAAAAAAGGGCTATTACTATCCGAAACAATTCTTGAGGCCGTAATGGTGGTCAGGGTACCGTCTTTAATTTTAAGGAGGTTTTTCAAACGTATATTATCAATGATAATCTCTGTTGATGTAATAAGCTGTTGTTTTAATTTTGCATTTTCTTCACGCAAAAATTCATTGTCGGAATAGACGATCGCAATACGGCTAACCCAACCAGATAGCCCTTCGGTAGCTTCGCGGGGAATATCAACCACCATGATTGCCGGAACAAATAATTCAAAAATTTGTGCGCGAACTTGTTCAACGACAGTATTCTGACTGCGTCCAAAAATAAGCAAAGCAAGGGATAATATAATAAAGAAGATGGCAGTAAAGCTCTGTCCAAACCTCCTCATCTTTTATCCCTCTCTTTACGAATGCATTCTCTGAGTATTTTAATAGGAATCGCTTAAAACATGTTTTAAGATTTCATCTTCTAACGCACGTCCCGTTCCTAATGCAACGCAAGTAAGTGGTTCCTCAGCAATGATCACGGAAAGACCTGTAGCTTTTCTAAGAACCTTATCTAAATCGCGAAGCAACGCTCCACCGCCCGTAAGAACAATTCCTTTATCAACAATATCCGCTGCCAATTCAGGTGGCGTTTGTTCCAAGGCTACTTTAACACCTTCGATGATGGCGCTAATAGGTTCTGCTAATGCTTCAGAAATCTGTAATTGGTCAATGACGATTTCTTTTGGCACACCATTCATCAAATCACGACCTTTAATTTGCATGGTTTGACCAACACCGTCTTCGGGGGCTGCTGCCGTGCCGATTTCTTTTTTGATACGCTCAGCAGTACTTTCACCAATAAGCAGGTTATGATTTCGGCGAATATAAGCAATAATCGCTTCGTCCATTTTATCACCACCAACCCGCACAGAAGATGAATATACAATGCCGCCAAGCGACAGAACGGCAACTTCACTGGTACCACCACCAATATCAACAATCATCGAACCTGTAGGCTCCGTTACGGGAAGACCTGCACCAATGGCGGCGGCCATTGGCTCTTCAATAAGGAATACACGTCTCGCACCAGCCTCTAAAGCACTATCACGGATCGCTTTACGTTCCACTGGTGTTGAGCCTGACGGGACACAAATAACAATTTGCGGACTAACTAATATACTTCGATTATGAACTCTACGTATAAAGTCCTTAATCATCGCTTCCGCTACTTCGAAATCTGCAATTACACCGTCTCTAAGGGGTCTAATCGCTTCAATATTACCTGGCGTTCTACCCAGCATCAATTTTGCAGCTTCACCAACGGCGAGGACTTCTTTTACACCGTTCGAAGTTTTAAGTGCTACAACTGATGGTTCATTAAGAACAATTCCCCGTCCTTTTACATAAACAAGCGTGTTAGCTGTTCCCAAATCAATAGCCATATCGGATGAGAACATCCCTAGAATTTTTTCAAACATGTATTTTTGCCTAACCCGCATTATGTGCGATTTATAATAATAATTAATTACGCATACATTAGTACGATTGTATTAACATAATATTATCAATAAGTGATAATTAATAAATATATAGTGCTTACTAGCCAGAATTTAAAGGTAATTTTAAGGCAAGTGACAATAAAATATCACTTGCCTTAAATATAGTTAATTTTTAAGCGGTTAATTCTTCTGGTTTGTTTTTCTCTCTTTTAACCAGCAACTTATTAAGCGCACTTAAATAGGCTTTTGCAGAGGCGACCAGAGTATCCGTATGGGCGGCATGACCATTTACGGTTCTACCATTATCAGAAAGACGCACGGTAACTTCTGCTTGGGCATCTGTACCTTTGGTTACAGCGTGAACCTGATAAAGCTCAAGGACAGGCTCGCCTTCAACAAGAGTTTGCAAGGCTAAAAACGCCGCATCAACAGGGCCATTGCCCTCACTATGAACATTGCTAATTTCACCATCGATCAAAAGCTCAAAGGTTGCACTATTAGGCACATCTTTATCGCAGACAAATTTCCAAGACGTAATACGCATGCCGTCAGCATCACGCATACCGACATCAACTATTGAAATAATATCTTCGTCATAAACTATTTTTTTAGCATCGGCCAAATCTTTAAACTGCTCAAAGGCGTTCAAAAATTCGTTATTGCCAAGGACGTAGCCAAGTTCTTTTAATTTTTCACCAAAAGCATGGCGTCCCGAATGTTTCCCCATGACCAAGGTAGATTTACCAAGACCAACGGATTCAGGGGTCATAATTTCATAAGTTCCAGCATTTTTAAGCATCCCATCCTGATGAATTCCACTTTCATGGGCAAAGGCGTTAGCACCAACAATCGCCTTATTATGCTGAACATTAAGGCCCGTCACAGAGGATACTAAATGAGATATCTTAGTGATATTTTCTGTGACAATTCCTGTCTTATAGGGAAGAACGTCCTGACGGGTGCGAAAAGCCATAACAATCTCTTCCAATGCGGCATTACCCGCCCGCTCACCAATACCGTTGATAGTACATTCAATTTGTCGTGCGCCCCCCTCGACCGCGGCGATAGAATTAGCCACAGCAAGACCCAAATCATTATGACAATGAGTTGAGAAGATAGCCTTATCTGAATTTGGCACATTTTCGATAATTTTACGCATCATGCGAGTATATTCTTGCGGTGTGGTATAGCCAACTGTGTCAGGCACATTAATGGTCGTGGCCCCCGCCTTAATGGCAGTTTCAATAGTTTTATAAAGATAGGCTTCTTCCGTGCGAGTACCGTCCTCACAGGACCATTCCACGTCATCACATAAATTACGTGCATAAGCGACGCTTTCTTCGATTTTACCAAGTACCACTTCTGGGCTCATTTGTAATTTATGTTCCATATGAAGCGCACTAGTGGAAATAAAAGTATGTATCCGCGGACGTTTCGCCGCCTTAAGGGATTCCCAAGCCCGATCAATATCTTTAATCGATGCCCGAGCTAGCGAACAAACGACGGTTTCTTTTAAAAGTGCAGAAATTTGCGATATGGCGTTAAAATCACCATTCGAGGCAATAGCAAAGCCGGCCTCAATCACATCAACACCTAATTTTTCAAGTGCTTCTGCTACGCGCAATTTTTCATTCAATGTCATGGAACAACCTGGCGACTGTTCCCCGTCTCTTAATGTGGTATCAAAAATTATTACTCTGTTTTTATCAATAGTCATTGACTTAAGTCCTTCAGATTCAATTAAAATATTCTATCATATTTCCGATCTTTTCACACGAAAAAATATGTCAAAATTCGGCGCTTATAGGATTTTCTCCCCTAAACGCTCGCTGAAATTCAGCTTTAAATGGTAAAGCGTTCAGGGGCGACTAAGTCGACCCAGGGCTAGAATGAGGAGTGAGATGAGCAGAAATGGAGCGGCTAAAAAATCACTTTTAGGCGCTTTGATTAAACCATATATCTTATTTTGGTTGATCATCATATTTCTTTGTCATTAATTGTTGTTGATTTTCTTTTTAACGATAAAAAGTTAATTTGTGAATAAAAAAATATTATTATTTATTTTTTGACGATATCTAATAGTCTTTCTAAGAACCTATCACACGCCATCATTTGCGATATATCTATATATTCATCTGCTTTATGGGCTTGTAAAATACTGCCCGGCCCACAGACCACTGCTGGCACTCCGCCTTTTTGATAAAATATCCCCGCTTCTGTGCCGTATGATACCACATGGGTTGAATTTTGTTCTGCCAAATGTTTAACTAGCACCTCTGCGGGGGAACCCGTTTTTGGAAATAAACACGGAACTTTGGCAAGATAATCAGTTTTAACATCACCGTACTGATCAGATTTTTGACGCATCTTGGGAAGTATGACTTTTTCAATGAAGGCACAGTAACGGTTGTAAATTTCATCTTCATCGCTGCCGGGGATCGGACGATAATCCCATTCTATTTCACAATAATTAGGCGTAATATTTGCTGCAACTCCGCCCTTAATACGCCCCACATGAACGGTGGCATACGGTGGATCAAACCCCTCTACTATTGCTGGGCGATGTCTCATTTCTTCTTGAATATCGTCAATGAAAGTAACTATTTCAGCGGCGTAACTCACAGCGTTAACACCTCTGTCGGTACTGGAATGATTTTCATGGCCGTAAACTTTGGTTAACAAGTGACGGATGCCTTTATGGCTATTAACCACTTTCATAGAGGTGGGCTCCCCAACAATGCAAGCTCGTGGTTTTACCTTTAAATCATTAACGACATCGACCAAGCTATGAACCCCCGTACAACCCGTTTCTTCATCATATGAAAAGGCTAAATAAAGTGGTTCTTTTAATTCTGTCTCTACAAAATCAGGTACTTTAGCAAGAACACAAGCGATAAAACCCTTCATATCACAGGAGCCGCGACCAAATAATTTACCGTCTATTTCAGTCATTTTAAATGGGTCTGTTGCCCAATTTTGTCCTTCGACTGGCACCACATCACTATGACCAGAAAGCATAATACCGCTGATATCTTCAGGGCCTATTATCGCTAAAAGATTAGCTTTTTTCTCAACCTTATCATGAATAAGTCTTACTTTAATGCCGTATGATTTTAAATATTCTTCAACAAAATATATAAAATCCATATTGGATTTTGAACTTGTAGTATCAAAAGCAATGAGCTGATTAAGTAATTCTTGTGAAGTTTGCCTGATCATGAAATATTCCTGTTTATTTTACCCAAAATTTTGGCGAGAAAAGAACGAATACTGCAAAAAGTTCCAATCGGCCAAGTAACATTCCAAAACCCAGTATCTGCAAGAATAACCCCAAGACCATCCACATCAGGCGAAAATCTACCAAGCCCCTCGCTCTTCTTTCATTTTATCCCCTCAAGTTATTCAATGATCCTACGACCGCGAGAAATTCTCGACGGGTTTTTTCATCATCTCGAAAGGCCCCCACCATTCGACTTGTTACCATCGAAACTCCATGTTTATATACGCCCCTTGTGCTCATACATTCATGAGTTGCTTGTATAACAACGCCAACACCATAAGGCTCTAATATTTCCTGAATACAGTCGGCGATCTGTGCCGTCATTTTTTCCTGAACTTGCAATCTTTTAGCATATGTTTCGACGACCCGTGCCAGCTTGCTAATACCAACCACCTTATTTTTTGGAAGATAACCCACATGAACCTTACCTATTATCGGTGCCATATGATGTTCACAATGACTTTCAAAAGGAATATCGCGCAACACCACCATTTCATCGTAACCGCTTACTTCTTCAAAAGTGCGTGATAAATATTCATGGGGGTTTTGATCATAACCATTATAAAATTCATCGTATGATTTAACCACGCGCTTTGGTGTATCAATCAAGCCTTCACGGCTAGGATCTTCCCCTGCATATCTAAGCAACAAACGAACTGCATCCTCGGCCTCTTCGCGGCTTGGTTTATCTTTTGAATTATGATCCACTATATATCCTAATCTTAATGTACTGATCTATCATCTGAGGGAATATCCAACGAAAATGTCGGAATTTCAACATCGAAAGAAGTCCCATCATTGAGTTTCATTTTATAACTCCCTGCCATAAAGCCAGATTCTGTGGTTAGCGGAGCGCCACTTGTATATTCAAACGCTTCCCCAGGGTTAAGAACCGGTTGTTCGCCAACGACCCCTTCCCCTTCAACTTCATGAGTTTTGCCGTTACCATCGGTTATAATCCAATGACGACGTTCAAGCTGTACTGTTTTCTTGCCATGGTTTTCAATTTGAACCTGATATCCCCAGACAAAATGGCTATCTTCCGGCTCAGATTCCTGATCAAGGAAAAATGGCTCCACCGAAACACCAATATCATTGGTGATGCTTTTATATATTTTCTTACCTGTCATTTTTTTCACCTTAATAAAAACCTCTTATAATCACTATATAACTAAGTAAGGTTCGCTATTTTCGCAGCTCTAGCAAAATCTTCTATCAAATCATCCGCATGCTCTAGGCCAACGGAAAGCCGAAGTAGACCCTCTGTGATCCCCATTTCAAGTCGTGCACTTTCTTCAACGGATTTATGCGTTGTACTTGCAGGATGTGTCATTAAACTTTTCGCATCGCCAATATTATTAGAAATATCTGTAATTTCCAAGGCATTAAGAAATTTAAATGCTTGTGCTCGACCCCCCGGCACAAACATTGTAACCACAGAACCACCTGCAGACATCTGTTTCATGGCTAGTTCATGCTGCTTAAAACTTTCAAGAAAGGGATAATTAACCGCCGAAAAAACATTCAAATCAACCAGTGCATTTGCAACTTTGCTGGCATTACTACACATTTTATCAACACGTAAGTCCATAGTTTCCATGCCTTTTAGCATAACCCACGCGTTAAATGGGCTCATATTCGGCCCCGTATGCCTGATGAGAGGAAGAATTTGTTCTTGCATAATTTCTTCGCTGCTAAGAATACATCCACCCAAGCACCGACCTTGACCATCAATATGCTTGGTCGAGGAATAGATCACTATATCAGCGCCCATCTGCATTGGTTTTTGCAATAGCGGCGTTGCAAAAACATTATCAACAACCACAAGGGCGCCATTTTCATGGGCAATGTCGCAAACAAATTGAATATCAACCACGTCCAAAGTGGGGTTTGCGGGTGATTCTAAAAATACGGCCGTGGTATTTGGCCGAAAGGCATTTTTCCATGCCTCGTTATCATCACCGTCCACCAGTGTGGCCTCCACACCGAATTTTGCCAAAATAGTTTCGATAAAAACCCGGCATGATCCAAATAAAGTTTTACTAGAGACAACATGGTCACCCGCTTTTACAATGGAAAGCATAGCAGATGTCATCGCCGCCATACCCGTTGCCGTGGAACGGGCGCTCTCAGCCCCTTCAATTAGAGCCATTTTATCTTCAAACATAGCGCAGGTCGGATTACGAAGACGCGAATAAGTATAGCCTTCTTGATCCCCTTCAAAACGCGCCGCCGCATCTTCTGCACAGTCATAGGCATAACCAGACGTCATAAAGATTGCTTCACTGGTTTCACCAATTTCGCTACGCATGGTGCCACCGCGAACCAGTTGGGTTTGTAAGCGCCATTTTTCTGTGATGTCTCTATTATTACCCGTATTTCTTTTCATCGTATTTTCTTCTATATTTATAATCTCAATATTAAAATAAACGAAACTAGCTAATTACTACAGGAAGCACCACCAAGTACACAAAAAGTTGAGCAAAAGGGATGATTTAAGGAAACATTGTCTTTAGCAGTGATTAAATTGTGGCCCATATTAAATTGCTGATCGTAAGGAAGCAGCGTACAGGACATAATCGAAGGCTCGCTCGTTCCTTTATGCTTGACGATCATTCGTGAAGTGGCGCACATCATATCATTAGGGTTTACTTTTAAAATTTGCCAACATTCATTGGTGATTTCCACCACATCATCATCTTGATCCATTTCAGGAAATAATATCAGTGAAATAGTATCTTTCGCATTAATATTAACATCTAGTTCTTTAAAGAGTTGCGTATATCCTTGGCGCAGTTCACTCTCACCTTCATTATTGAAAGTACGTCCCGCCACATGAATATCAAAACCATTATCAGACAGCCATTTAAGGCCTAATACCATAGGCTGCCAACTTTTATGTCCTCGTTCGCATTGATGGACCTCTTCGCTATAATGATCCACAGAAATTCTAAGGGATAATTGACTAGAAAATTCATTTTTGATGGCTAGTAGCGCCTCTTTATGTCGCATCATAGGGCGCATAGCATTGGTTAAAATGAGCAATTTAAAGCCTCTGCTTAGAATGCTTCTCATTATTTTAAGGATATCAGGGTTCATAAAGGGCTCGCCGCCAGTCAGGCCTATTTCTTGAACGGCAATTTCATGGTCCTTTATCTCATCAAAGTATCTAAGAACTTCATCATGGCTAATATAGACAAGTGCATCATTCTTTGGTGATGAGTTTATATAACAATTGGCACATTCAATATTACATAATGTCCCAGTATTAAACCACAGAGTATCAAGAGACTGTAGTTTAACATGAGCGCGTTTATTGCCGTCGCAGGTCAATTTTGGATCGCAAAATTTTCCCTTTTTTGTATTTAATTTATCCATCATTAAACCATATAGATAAAATATAATCAGGTCACATCATTATATATAAAAATATTGTGAATAAAAATCGGTCACATACCTCTTGAAACTAATATATTTAAACATTATCTATAGTCCGTAAATATTTTTTAACCCTAACGGCCTCATTTTGTGGCCAAAATTGAGAATACATGAATAGTATAATGCGTAACTTTGTTTTTATTTTGACTTTAGTCCCTCTATTGGGGCTCATTTTTCCCACTGTGAATGCTGCTGCGGCGAGTATTACGTCAGATATTATGGAAAATAAAACACTTTCATTTGAGCAAAATAAATCGTTACATAAAAACACAAACGCGCCATTATTAATATTATCTGGTCAATCCATAGATAATATAGATAGTGAAGATCAGATATTTTCTGACTCTTATTATAAATATTCTTACAGAACACTCTTCTTTGAACATTCTCTAAATAATCAATTCGCGATTACTTCTGGTCGTTCTTACCTGCTTGATGAACCCCCCATCTGCTAGAAATTAAGATTACTTAATTGCTATTCAATTTGATGTGCAATGGTTGCTTTAGTGCGCCATAAAGTAATCCTAATGGCTTAAAATCATAAAAATACTCTGAAATGACGTGCATTATGTCTATAATGCAAGAATATTCTGCTCATTCCTTATGCAAGAATGAAACAAGAATATTATGAAAGGAAAATAAAATGGATTTAACAACTCACTGGGTCGGTATAACCGCCATTGTAGTGTTCGTCCTATCATATTCGTTGGTGATCGCCGAGGAATACACACATTTAAAAAAATCTATCCCTGTTATCTTAGGCGCGGGGATTATCTGGGTCATTATTGCTTATGAATATTCCGCCCACCCAACTCACGTAAAGGATGAGGCTATAAAACATTTGCTCGTTGAATTTGGTGAGCTGTTCTTATTTCTTCTTGCCGCAATGACTTATGTAAATTCTATGAATGAACGCGGGGTATTCGATGCGCTGCGATCATGGATCGTGCGACATAATTTTAATTATAGGCAGTTATTTTGGATAACAGGGGCTTTAAGTTTCTTTCTTTCCCCTATCATTGATAATTTAACAACAGCCCTTGTTATGTGCGCGATAATCCTAGCTGTCGGACGCGGCAACAAAAACTTTATTGGCATCTCTTTTGTTAATATTGTTGTTGCCGCAAATGCTGGTGGTGCCTTTAGCCCCTTTGGTGACATTACTACACTTATGGTTTGGCAGACGGGGGTTATCAATTTTTGGACCTTCTTTGCATTATTCCTACCGTCCGTTGTTAATTACATAATTCCGGCAACAATAATGTCTTTTGCCGTCAGTAAAGAAAAACCGCAAATTACTAGCGAAGAAGTAGTTATGCAACGTGGTGCAAGACGGATCATCGGCCTATTCGGCTTGACCATCATTACCGCTGTATCTTTCCATAGCTTCCTTCATATTCCTCCTTTTCTTGGGATGATGGTGGGGCTGGCTTATTTAAAGCTGTTTGGTCATTACTTAAATATTACTCATGCCAAGATGCCTGGTGAAAACCTCGGCCTTGGTGAAATCGACAATCATCGTAAATTTGACAGTTTCCGTGAAATCGCGCGAGCCGAGTGGGATACACTATTATTCTTCTTCGGGGTTATCATGTGCGTCGGTGGCTTAGGATTTATAGGATATCTTGGCCTCGCCTCCAATTATATGTATGTGGAAATGGGCCCGACATTTGCCAATATTATGGTCGGTATACTTTCTGCGATCATTGATAATATCCCGGTTATGGTCGCTGTGTTACAGATGGATATAACCATGGATACCGCGCAATGGCTGCTTGTTACCCTCACCGCTGGTGTTGGTGGTAGCTTGCTATCTATAGGGTCTGCGGCCGGTATTGCCCTTATGGGTCAATCGCGCGGTCAATATACCTTCTTTGGTCATTTAAAATGGACCCCCGTCATTGCCCTTGGCTACGCCGCGAGCATATGGGTGCATTTCTTGGTCAATGATCGTTATATAGGTATCATGCCTTAAGCGTGATAAGATAACATCTTAAAAATAACAAAACCCGCAAGGAACAAATCCTTGCGGGTTTTAATTTATTTAGATTAGCTCTCGCCAATCAATTTTATCAGCTTAGAATCTTTGTCCGAACCGAACACCCATAGTTCTTGGGCGGTTGGTTGCTGTTGTAAAACCAATTGTGCTCGGATATCCCGGATTAAAGCGGGCAATTTGCGCCCGTGTATCGGTCACGTTATCGGCAAATATAGAAGCTGTCCAATTGTCTTTACTAATTCCAACAGACAAGTTCACAAGTGTATAAGCCTTTTGATTTAAACGTTGACTAAGGTCCAAATCATTCCAGCTTTTACCAGTGTGCGATAAGGCTGCTTGGAAATAGGTTGGTATATCATTAATGTCAGTTTCATAACGAGCGATTGCGGTAAATTGAAGAACAGGCACGAATGGCATTCTTGTACCAGTCGGGGCAAGGTCTGGTTTACCAACACCTCGGCTATAAGGATCAGTTAATTTAGCATCATTATAAGATCCAGACACAGAAAGGGTTAGCTCTTCCGTTGCAGCAAAAACCATATCAAATTCGCCTCCGTACGTTCTTGATCCACCAACATTTTGAATGATTGTCAAGTTTGATACTGTGAAGTCCAAAAAGGCGAACTGTACGTCACTCCATTTAATATAATAAAGAGCACCATTAAAGCGTAAGCGATTATCGGCCCATGATGTTTTCCAACCAAATTCATAGTTATTGACTTTATCTGGTTCATAACCGGGAACTCCGTTTACTCTGGCCCGGTTGACCCCACCAGGTCGAAACCCTTGTGAGAAAGTGGCATAAACCATTTTATCATCGTCAATTGTATAGCTGGCGTTTAATTTATAGGTCTGCCCCGATTTTTTCTTTTGATCGTTTAATATTTTGGTATCAAAACAAGGATATTGCGGCGTACCAGCATTATCTTGAACAAAAACACCGCCCACATAAGAGCCTGTGCAATGCCTTAAGAAGCCATTAAAGCCATAGAGTGAATTACGGTATTTATATAATCTAGCACCACCCATTACGGTCAGTTTATCGGTAACATCAAAGCTCACCTCACTGAAGGCGGCCCAATCACGGTCAGTACGAACCTGTTTAGTTAGCCATGTTGTATGGCCCCCTTCAATAACAGAATCCGCTGATTGCATTCCTGGGACTAGCCACTGTAAGTCAAAATCATGGGTTTGTGTTTGATAAAACACACCAGCTATAGCGCGAAGGCGTTTATCTTCTGGTGTTGTAATGCGAAATTCGTGGCTCTGCCTTGTGTATTTATTATCATAATTTGTTAATTGGGTCGGATCGGCACAGGTAACACCATCCGCATTATAATAAAGACAATCATAGCCATAATAACCGACATAACGATTATCAAGATATTCGGCATAATCAATATAATCATCAGTACCAAAATCTTTACGGTTAAGATAGGCCCCCGCATAAACGATACCCAAGCCACCAATATTACCTTCGACTGTTAAGGTCGCCTGATAAAATTCTTCGTCATATTTAATAGGAGCAAACGTTTTGGTATTAAGATCACCAGCATTTTCAGGATCGTGGCTGAATGAGCCTGTGGATTTTTGTTTCTGATAGGTAATGCCCGGTGTCACGACCCAATTTTCATTAATATCCATTTTCAAAAGAGCGCGCATGCCTGTGGTAGAGGTATCATTATAATTTTTTTCAACCAAAGAAGCATTGGTTTTAGTAAAGCCACTGAGAAATGTAATGGAGGCAGGGATATTATCAATATAACCACCGTCTTTCTCATGCCAACCGACCACGCGTAGGGCCATATTATCAGCGACAGGGATATTGGCGAATGCTTCGATTGTGCCGCCCATTTCACCATTCTTAACGGTATTTCCAGCAACATCATAACCGGCGCTAAATTCACCAAGAACAGGTTTGTTGGTGATGATGCGCATGGTACCAGCCTGACTACTAGAGCCAAACAGAGTTCCTTGAGGACCAGATAATGTTTCAATCCGAGCAATATCATACATATGCAGATCTAAAATCTGACCGATCGTAGTAATCGGTTGCTCATCAAGATAAACACCAACACTAGGCATTGAACCTGAATGGTTGCCGTCACCGCCACTTGAAATACCGCGCATATAAATTTGCGCTGATCCTGGACGTGATGAAAGAAAAGACACCGTCGGTAAAAATTGGATATAATCATCAAAGGCATTGATATTGAGATCTTCCATTTGTTTATTACCAAGAACACTCAAAGAAATTGCAACATCTTGCAAATCTGATGTGCGCTTTTGCGCCGTCACGATAATTTCATCTAATGCCGGTGAATTTTCTGCATCTTGGGCAGAGGCTGATTGGATCGCTAAAGAACCACTCATTAATATTGTTGAAGCCAGCAATGCTGGTTTAGTGAATGAATAAATATTTCTCATTTTTATTTCTCTCCCATATCTAACATTGAATCATTATTCTTTTGTAGATATTTGTTAAATTATTAAAGTGAATATGTTCTTTGGTGTATAAATATTCACTTTAAAGGTGTTGACTAAGTTTTTTATTATTACATTAGTGTTATATTCTCAAGGATAAAACATAATAAATCAACCATAAATTTAATGAATGCTGCCATGGAACCAAACTATAAATTAAAATTCACAGCGCAAAAAAATAAAAATAAAAAAAATAGTAACTTATTCAATGACTTATATTAAAAATAGTTTCAATGGCTTATATTAAAAATGGTTGTAAAAATCCTTACTTTCATTAATAATTATAAAAATACAAATTTCTAAAACTGGAAGAATATGACGAAATCAAATAAAGGCGTCCAAGAAGATGTAAAGATCGCTTTGCAAAATGCCGCTAATCTATTAGTGCAGCAGCCGCAAAATGCCGAACAACAGGCGTTGGAAATTCTTAAAATCATGCCTGATTTTGACCCAGTCTTACATATTCTTGCCGCTTCCTACCGCTTCCAAGGGAAATTAGATCAAGCCTTAGAAATTATCGAACCGTTGGCTAAACGCTTGAGCAATGTGGCGCCTATTTGGCTTGAATATGGGATGTGTCTTGGTGACGCGCAGCGCGGTGTTGAGGCGATAAACGCCTTGCGAAAAGCAGGTGAAATTGACCCTAAATCAGCCGAAATATGGCAGGCAATGGCAAGTCAGCTCTATATTGTGGGCGACCATGTCAATAGCCAGAAAGCTTTTGACCACTATCTAAAAATGTTCACCACTGCACCAGATTTTGTTAAAGCGGTACAGGCTTTGCAACAAGGAAAAACAGCACAAGCCGAACAATTAACAAGGGATATTGTAAAAATTCAACCGACCAATGTTGCCGCCTTGAGGCTTTTGGCTGAAATTGGCCTTCAGGTTAATCAATTTAAGGACTCCCAAGGCCTGCTTGAACGCTGTCTTGAACTAGCGCCATACTATCATCATGCACGTCATAATTATGTTATTTCCCTATTGCGTCGCCAAGAACTTGAAGCGGCCATGCAACAGATCGAAATTCTTCTGTCGATAGAGCCTACCAATTCCAATTATCTTGTTCTAAAAGCCGCTATTTTAGTGCGCAAGGGAGACAATCAACCAGCGCTTGCCATTTATAAAAAAGTTTTAAAAGAACATCCAAATCAGGCTAAAGTGCAATTGAGCTATGGCCATACTTTAAAGACAGTCGGCAAACTTGATGAGGCGATAGCCGCTTATCGCAAATGTATTGAAATAAGCCCGAGCACGGGCGAGACTTATTGGAGCCTTGCCAACCTTAAAACCTTTAACTTTAGCGATGATGATGTCAATAATATGCTTGAACAAGTGACACCCGAGGGCGGCGATCCTGATGATCAGGCTCATTTGGCTTTTGCCCTTGGTAAGGCTTATGAAGATCGTAAGAATTATGACAAATCATTTGAATTTTATAAACGTGGCAACGCTATTCGAAGACTTCATCACCGCTATGATCCTAAAATAAATATTTATGATACGGTGCGCCAGATACAATTTTTTAATGAAAAATTTATTGCCGATCATGAGGGTCAAGGCTGCCCATCGCCAGATCCCATATTTGTTGTCGGTTTACCGCGCGCGGGCTCTACTTTAATCGAGCAAATTCTCGCGAGCCACTCTCAAGTGGAAGGAACCGCTGAACTTACCGATATCATTGGCCTATCCCGCCAAATTGGTGATAGAAAAAATGCCAGAACCGTTTCAAAATATCCTGAAATTTTAACACAAATGTCTGACGATGATTTTCGCGAACTTGGTGAAAGTTATATTAAAACCACCCGCATTCAACGGTCTACCTCGCCATATTTTATTGATAAAATGCCCAATAATTTTCAACATATCGGCCTTATTCATTCAATCCTACCGAATGCTAAAATTATCGACGCCCGCCGCCATCCTATGGGCGGCTGCTTTTCCGGCTTTAAACAATTATTTGCCAGAGGCCAGACCTTTACCTACGACTTAACCGATATTGGTCATTATTACCGTGATTATGTCAAACTGATGGACCATTGGGACCAGTTGTTACCAAATCGCGTCCTGCGGGTTCAATATGAAGATATGGTTGCAGACACAGAAAATCAGATACGGCGATTATTGGATTATTGCGGCCTAGAATTTGAGGAAGGTTGCTTGCGTTTTTACGAAACCCAACGCGCCATCCGCACCCCAAGTGCCGAACAAGTACGTCAACCAATTTACACAAAAGGTGTGGAACAATGGCGTAATTATGAGACTCACTTAGATCCGCTCAAAAAAGCACTTGGCCCGCTATTAGAGCGTTATCCTATTGAATAAGTTTGCCGCCTTTGATGACAGCGTCCACATGCTCAAGTAGGGATATATCCTTTAAAACGTCGCCTTTAACGCCGATCATATCCGCATATTTTCCCGGCGAGATTGAACCAATATCCTTCTCTAGCGACATGGCCTGTGCCCCCCATATCGTGGCAGATTTTATCGCCTGCATCGGCGTTAAACCGTACTTTACCATATAGGCCATCTGGCGGGCATTGTCGCCGTGAGGATAAACACCACTATCAGTTCCAAATGCGATATTGATACCCAGTTTAACCGCTTTACTAAAAACCTCACGCTGGGTGTTGGTTGTTTCATCATTTTTTTTCATTATTTCGGCGGGCCAATGTTGCGCTGTACCAACCTCATTTATATAATCACCATTATAAATATCCGCCACCAACCAAGTGCCGCTTTCTTTCATCATGGCCAAACCTTCATCATCCATCAATGATCCATGCTGGATTGAGCGAACCCCTGCCCTTATCGCCATTTTAATACCCTCCGCGCCGTGGGCATGGGCGGTGACATATTTACCGTATTTTGCCGCTTCCTCAACCGCAGCTCTGATTTCTTGTTCGTTAAATTCAGGCTTCCCCGGATCCGTACCCATTGTAAGGACAGCGCCCGTTGCAATCACCTTAATCAAATCCACATTACCAGCAAGTAGCGCGCGCACTCGCGTTCGCACTTGTTGTTGATTATTGGCAACACCGAACCTGAAATCATCTGGAATTTCCACATCTGTGTCTAATCCTGTGACCTCACCCCCACCACCGCTTACGGTGATGTAAGCGCCGGCAACCCACATGCGTGGCCCTTGAACCTTACCTTGATTTATGGCGTCTCTAAGAATGACATCTGTGAAGGCGCGATAACTTCCCACATCAATGACACTGGTGAAACCGGCTTTAAGTGTTTTATCGGCATTTATAACCCCTAAAGCCACATCCTCTTCACGTGAAGAATGTAAGGGAGCTAACACATCTTGGGACTGGATATTACCAAGTAAATGAGTATGACCATCTATCAATCCCGGCAAAATAGTATAATCAGACCAGTCAATGATCGGCACATTATCCATATTATCATTCCAAGGACCGACCTCAATAATTCTATCGCCTTTGACTTTTATCATCTGATTAATCAAAAGCTTGCCAGATATTACATCAATCATTTTTCCTGCGTGGATATAGACCTCATCATTTTGCGATTGAGCCAATGAAGATGATGGCGCCATAATGATCAGACCCGCCATCACAATAGATAAAAATTGTCTCATTCAATATCCTCTTTAGCTAAGTTTATAATGTTGATGTAAAATACTATTCCTACAATTTGATAGGACTTTGTCAACTTAACTTATCACTGGATATGACAATATATAGCCATTTTTCTTTTATATTTCATAGAACTGAAAAATAAATTTAACAAAAATCTTATAAAATATGAAAATAAGATAATTTTATGTTAAATATGAGATGTTTCAATTGAGAACCCCTATGAACGAGATATGACATGCCAACTGAACAAGAAAATAGAATGATGCTACCAGGCAATTCTTCCGAAGGATTGTTGCAGTATGATGATCGCATCACTTTAAATAACGAGGTTCATAGCAGGCCCTTCATTACCATCAACAGTCCTTCACGTTGTACCAATATTGCCATGCTACATGATAGTGGTAGCTTAAATGAAGAATGGTCACATATTAAAAGTCTTTGTCAACAAAGCGGCCTAACTATTTCTGATCAGCCAGAAAATCACTTGATACTCGATTTTACCAACTTTCGTTTAAAGTGGGAAAGGCACACAGAATTCAGCAGCTATACTTTCATACGATCTGGTACTGGCAAATCTCCTTTTAAAAATAATGCCCTTGAGGTTGTCCCCGATAAATGGCTTAACAGTTTGCCCGGAAGAATGATCGTCGGAGTACATATCAGTGTCATCGACAGTGTCAGCGAAGAATATCATTGCCCAGAGGAATTGCTCGAAATATTTGGCACACAAAATATTGTCGGCTCAATAGTATCCGATGGCGGAGCGGGTATTTGGACAGATTTTAGATTGCACGAAGATAGTTTTTCAAGAATTCTCGTCAAAAACATCAATATGAAAGAAAGACAAACAGGCCGATTATTACAACGATTATGGGAAATTGAAAATTACCGTTTACTTGCTTTATTATCATTACCGTTGGCCAACACAGTCGGTGAGAAAACGAGAGAAATAGAAGCTAAGCTCGCACAAAATGTTAGTAAAATGTCGGACGTTCATGATGCCAAAACAGAACAGCGCTTGCTAGAAGGGATAACCAAACTCGCGGCGCAGGTCGAAAAATTATCTGCCGATACGTCATTTCGTTTCAATGCCTCTAAAGCGTATTATTCATTGGTTCTCAATCGGGCAAAAAACATAAAAGAACAAAAAATTGACGGCATTCAACGCATTTCCACATTTATGGATCGTAGGCTTAGCCCCGCTATGCGTACGGTGGAAAGTATGGGTAAAAGAATTGCAATTTTATCCCAGCGTGTTAACCGCGCTAGTAACCTTCTGCAAACTAGGATCAACATAACTCTACAAGCCCAAAATAAAGAATTGTTAAGATCAATGAACCAAAGGGCAAAACTTCAATTAAGACTACAACAAACAGTCGAAGGACTATCGGTGGTTGCCATAAGTTATTATGCGCTTGGTATTATCAATCTGATCGCCGAAGCTGTCGTTAAATTCTGGCCTCTGCTTGAGCCTTCACTGATAACAGCGGTGATGGTACCAATTGTAGTGATTTTTGTTTTCCTTAGTATTCGCCGCATCCATAAAAAAATCAATAAGATATAATGACATAATTCTTAATATGCCAATAGGAGAACCATCATTATGACAGAGGCTTTACATATTATCTGCCCCCATTGTGATGCAACTAATCGCACACCGAATAGTCAACTTAATGACAACCCAAAGTGTGGAAAATGTCACAAACCGCTTTTTAGTGGCAAGCCTATGGAGCTGACTGGTAAAAATTTTCAAAAACATATAAGCCGAAGCCATATCCCAGTTTTAGTAGATTTTTGGGCTCCATGGTGCGGCCCCTGCAAAATGATGGCTCCCGCATTCGAACAGGCAGCACTCGCCCTTGAACCTAAGGTTCGATTAGCAAAACTCAACACAGAAAACGAGCAACAAATCGGTGGGCGTTTCGCGATCAGAAGTATTCCCACATTAGCTCTTTTCAAAAACGGCCAAGAGCTTAACCGCCAAGCAGGGGCAATGGGGGCACAAGATATTATCCGTTGGGTCAGCGAGCAATTATAATGTGTGAACTATTTGCCTTATCAAGCAAGATGCCAACGAGCGTTAAATTTTCATTGGAAAAATTGGCCCAACATGGTGAAGATGACGGGCCACAAGATGGCTGGGGCATTGCCTTTTATGAGGGCAATGATGTTTCCCTGTTTCGTGAGCCTAAAGCCATTAGTGACAGTCTTCTTGTGCGCTTCATTGAACAACAATCCCCCCCGAGTACCACTATTATTTCTCATATTCGAAAAGCAACAAAAGGGGCGCGGGATTTAAGAAATACCCACCCCTTTGTTCGGGAATTAGGGGGGAGGCAACATGTTTTTGCCCATAATGGTGCCTTGAGCGGTCTTCAAGAAAATATGAGTATTCCCCTTGAAAATTATTTTCCAATTGGCGATACGGACTCAGAGGTGGCTTTTTGTATTCTTCTGGAGCGATTAAATAACCTTTGGAACACAACAAAAGGGCATGTTCCACCGCTTGAAGCGAGGCTTGATTTGATCGTAGATTTTGCTGCTGATCTTCGCCGCTTTGGTCCAGCGAACTTTCTTTATGCGGATGCCAGCACCCTTTTTGTTCATGCTCACCGCCGTCACCAAACAGACGGAACCATTAGGTCGCCCGGCTTACATTTTCTACAACGAAATTGTCAGGAAGAACTGATCGGCACTGGTGTCACCCTACCTGCCCACCAGCAAGAAATCACTCTTGTCGCCAGTGTTCCGTTAACCGACGAATTATGGCAACCGCTGGGCGAGGGGGAAATTATTGCATTAGAAGCGGGCCAAATTATCCAACGTCGTCCTGCGGTTTA
>CALDNY010000346.1 GCA_937914685.1 uncultured Kordiimonadaceae bacterium | reverse complement strand
CTAAAACAGTGGGTTAAAGAGAAACTAGAGTAGTTATCTGGGTCAGCCCCAAAATGTTTTAGGGTGAAGCCTATTAGGTTATTGTTGATACGGCGTTGTAAATATAGAATGATTGAGACTGAGGATAGTGATGACAGAAGATGTAAGTCAAAGGTTTTCAAACTTCGATCAATGGCCGACCCAAGATATGATTGAAGCCATGTATGAAGGGCAACTTATGGCTATTGCAGCCATAAAAAATGCCGTGGGCGATATTGCAAAGGCTGCTGATCAAGCGGCAGTGTGTCTCGGTGAAAATGGCAGATTGATCTATGTAGGGGCAGGGACTTCTGGCCGCCTTTCGGTTCAAGATGGGGTAGAACTTGGCCCAACATTTGGCTGGCCTCAACAACGGCTAGTGTTTTGTATGGCAGGTGGATTAGGCGCTTTGACCAACAGTGTTGAAGGGGCGGAAGATGACTTCGAAGAAGGGGCTTCACAAATACGAAAAGCAAAAGCAGGGGTCAATGATGTTGTCATTGGTGTCGCCGCCAGCGGACAAACGCCATTCACTCTTGGAGCTATAAGCGAGGCGAACGCTTTGGGCGCAATGACAATTGGCATAACAAATAACGCCGACACAGAAATTCTTAAAGAAGCCAGCTATCCGATTGTGGTGGAAACAGGCAGTGAGCTGATTGCAGGGTCAACAAGAATGAAGGCTGGCACAGCTCAAAAAGCGATTTTAAATATGCTCTCTACGGCCATTATGTCTAAATTAGGCAGAGTATATAAAGGATATATGGTCGATATGGTCATTTCTAATAAAAAATTAGAAATCAGAGCGCTAAACATGATTAGTGATATTGCTAATTGTTCTGAACAAACGGCTCGTTCTGCCTTAATGAAAGCGGATCGCAATATCAAAATCGCGATAGTGATAAGTATGGGCCAAAGCTTGGATAAAAGCATCGATATTTTGGCAAAAGCACACGGAAATCTCCGTAACGCTTTAACTATGATTGATGCAAAAAATTAATCATGGTTAGAAAATTGCCTGCATTGTATCAGAAAGTGATAAGCCTTTATGAACAAAAAAGCGATATATGCGCATAAGATATTGGTCTTGGGAAAATTGATTGAAGATCATGTCATAATATTTGAAAATGGCATTATCAGTGACTTGTTCCCTATTGAAAAACGACCAAAAGGACTGTTGGTTGAAGAAATTTCAGAAGGGTATTTAGTTCCGGGATTTTTTGATATTCAAGTCAATGGGGGTGGTGGTTTTCTATTCAATGATGACCCGAGTTTAGAGACTATTCAGAACATTGGCAGCGCCCATAGAAAATTTGGCACAACATCATTTTTCCCCACTTTAATTAGCGATGATTTAGACAAGATCGCTGCGGCAATCTCAGCAGTGGATCAGGCGATTGCGATGGGTGTCCCGGGCGTTGTAGGTATTCATATAGAGGGGCCATTTTTAAATGAAAAGAAAAAAGGCATCCATGATGCGGGTAAATTTAAATGTTTAGATGAAGAGGCGGTACAATTACTTTCTTCTTTAAAATCAGGAAAAACCCTCGTGACACTCGCGCCTGAAATTAATGATCCGCAGTTTATTACAAAATTGACCCAATCGGGGGTCACGGTTGCGGCGGGTCATACCAATGGCACGTATGAGCAAACGATTGCTTCTATTGAGGCAGGCGTTACAGGATTTACCCATTTATTTAATGCTATGTCCGCTTTTCAAAGCAGAGAGCCCGGTGCGGTTGGTGCGGCTTTTGAGATGATGGAGACATGGGCAAGTGTTATTGCCGATGGATTTCACGTTCATCCAGCCGTGTTAAGACATGCGATAAAAACCAAAGGTACAGATAAAATAATATTGATAACCGACGCGATGCCAACAGTGGGATCACAGAAAAAAGAATTTTGGCTTGGCAATGAGCATATCAAAGCAAAAGACGGAAAATGCACCAATGCAGATGGCGTACTAGCAGGTTCAGACCTTGATATGGCCTCCGCCGTTAAATATATCACTGAACATGTTGGATTTAGTCTTGAGCAAGCCATAGAAATGGCTAGCCGTTCTCCTGCAAAGTTTATGAAGTTGGAAAATGAAGTTGGGTCGATTGCTATTGGAAAAAAGGCCAATTTCGCACTTTTAGATGATAAACTTGATGTTTTGAATGTTTGGATAGAGGGTGTTCAATATTAAAATTTATTGATCAAAAGTTCGGTCAAAATATTTAAAAAAAATGGCTGACCAAAATCAGCATATTAACATTTTGATCATCGTTTGAAAGCGGGCAGACAATGGTAGAATATCTAATGTAATTCTTATTAAACACTTCTAAATCAGTTTCTATAAAATAGGGTTT
>CALDNY010000345.1 GCA_937914685.1 uncultured Kordiimonadaceae bacterium | reverse complement strand
ACACAGGCGATATTAATCCCGGGCTTTTGTAAATATTTTTGATGATAGTGTTCTGCAGGCCAAAATACTGTGGCAGCAGTGATTTCTGTCACTATGGGGTTTTTAAAACGACCCGAACTATTTAATTGTTCTATAGATTTTTCCGCCATTTCTTTTTGCGTACCATCCTTATAAAAAATGGCCGAGCGATATTGTGACCCTTGATCCGGGCCTTGTCTGTTTAAGGTCGTGGGATCATGAAATTGCCATAATTTTTCTAATAATTGCTCAAAACTGATCACTTTAGGGTCAAATATAATTTCAATGGCTTCTGCGTGATCTGTTGTTTTTGTGCAGACATCTTCGTAAGTGGGGTTTTCTAAGTTCCCTCCTGTGTACCCCACGGCGGTTTCAACAACACCCTCAACTTTTGAAAAGTTAAGTTCAACGCCCCAAAAACAGCCCGCAGCAAAAATTGCTTTTTCCATTATCAGCTCCTAAAAATTCTTGTAATATTTTATTTTACCTATGATAATATCTATCTTCTTTTAAACATAATGAAAAGCCAATAAAATGCAAAAAACCGATGACCAGTGGCAAAATTCCCTTAAGAAAGACGCCTATCAAGTGGCACGCTGCGGCGCAACTGAGGCACCCTTTAGCGGAAAATATAACGATCACAAAGAACAAGGGACTTATGTTTGCATCTGCTGTGAAAATTCGTTGTTTTCATCGACGGCGAAATACGATAGCGGCAGTGGTTGGCCTAGTTACTATGCCGCCATCAATGATCAAGCCTTATCCATAAACCGCGACACCAGCCATAATATGATCCGTGATGAGGTAAAATGTAGCCATTGTGATGCCCATCTTGGTCACCTCTTTACAGACGGGCCGCCCCCAACAGGCTTAAGATACTGCATCAATAGTCTATCGCTAGGCTTTAAAAATAAAGAAATATAAGGCTTAATCAGATAAATTAATCAAACGCCTCTTCCCATTTTCCTTTTGTTGATGCTCGCGAATATTCAGTGGAACGGTTTTCAAAGAAATTGGCATGCTCAACGCCATTAAGAATTTCATCCATCCACGGCAGCGGATTATTACCAACAAAATATATAGGGTTTAACGCAAGTTGTGTCAGCCGGCGATCCGCGATATAGCGAATATATTCTTTCACTTCTTTTGCTGCTAATCCTTCGATATCGCCCATTTCAAAGGCAAGGTCGATAAACGCATCTTCATGTTCAACAATGGTTTTGCAGGCTGTAACAAGGTCATTTTGTAATTCTTCTGTCCAAACTTCTGGATTTTCTCGAACAAACGTATGAAATAATTTAATTATCGATGTCATATGCAACGTTTCGTCCCGTACAGACCAAGTGACGATTTGCCCCATGCCTTTCATTTTATTAAAGCGCGGGAAATTCATCAATATGGCAAAAGAAGCAAAAAGCTGTAATCCTTCTGTAAATGCCCCAAAAACAGCAAGCGTTTTGGCAATATCTTCTTTGCTGTCAACGCCCCATTCTTGCATATAATCGTATTTGGCTTTCATTTCATCATATTTAAGAAAGGCTTCATACTCTAATTCGGGAATACCAAGAGTATCCAAAAGATGACTATAGGCGGCCACATGAATGGTTTCCATATTGGAAAAAGCCGCAAGCATCATCTGAACTTCGGTTGGTTTAAAAACCCGCCCGTATTTTTGCATATAGCAATTATTCACTTCAACATCAGCTTGGGTAAAGAAACGGAAGATTTGCATAAGCAAATTACGCTCCGAATCAGAAATCTTCATATTCCAGTCTTTAATATCATCTGCCATTGGCACTTCTTCAGGAAGCCAATGCACACGTTGTTGTGTAAGCCATGCATCGTAAGCCCAAGGATATTCAAAGGGTTTATAGTGAATTCGTTCCTCAAGTAAGGGCATCTATTTTACCTAAAATTTCAATTGTTTTATTTATCACTGGCAGGAGAGACATTCTTCGTAATCGGACGTTTCTTGCGCCTTTGCCATTGCTTTTCTCATTTCTTCTTTCGCATTCTCACCAGACGCTTCGGAGCTTTCCGCGCGTTGGATCGACAGCGAACGACAATAATAAAGGCTCTTTAAGCCTTTTTTCCACGCTTGGAAATGAATTTGATGAAGGTCACGTTTATGAACATCCGCTGGCAAGAAAATATTTACAGACTGGGCCTGATCAACCATCGGTGCACGGTCTGCTGAATGTTCGACCACCCAACGCTGATCCAACTCAAAAGCCGTCTTAAAGACGTCTTTCTCATGATCATCAAGAAAATCAAGATGTTGAACGGAGCCACCATTAACGGTAATATTTGACCAAATTTCGTTGGTATTTTTGCCTTTTTCTTCGAGCACCCTTGTCAGAGCGCGACTACGCACATTAAAGGATCCTGATAATGTTTTTTGCGTAAAGCTATTTGCGGCAATAGGCTCGATTCCCGGGCTTGCTCCACCGCAAATGATCGAAATCGATGCCGTTGGTGCGATAGCGGTTTTATTTGAAAAGCGCTCCATTATGCCATAATCCGCAGCGTCAGGACAGGGACCCTTTTCGACAGCTAATTTTTTTGAGGCATTATCTGCGCCATTTTGAATGTTTTTGAAAATTTTCTTGTTCCAAACTTGAGCCATAACCGATTCAAACGGGATCATACGATCCTGCAAGAACGAATGAAACCCCATAGCCCCAAGGCCAACACTGCGTTCGCGCATAGCGGCATATTTTGCTCGCGACATAGAATCTGGCGCGCGGTCGATAAAATCTTGCAACACATTATCAAGAAACCGCATCAAGTCTTCTATGAAAAGATCTTCGTCTTTCCATTCATTATATTTTTCAAGATTTATAGAAGATAGACAGCAAACAGCCGTGCGTTCCTTGCCCAAATGATCAAGCCCAGTAGGCAGAGTAATTTCACAACAAAGGTTGGATGTTTTAACATTCAAGCCAGCAAGTTTGTGATGTTCCGGAATAGCATCATTAACATGATCAATATTCAAAATATAAGGTTCACCCGTTTCAACACGGGCTGTTAAAATTCTGATCCACAATTCACGAGCAGAAACTGTTTTTTGGATGGCCCCATCATGAGGACTGACGAGGGCCCATTGTTCATCGGCCTCAACCGCACGCATAAAAGCGTTTGAGACGGCAATGCCGTGATGAAGATTAAGAGCTTTACGGTTTGGATCGCCGCCCGTTGGTCGACGGATCTCAATAAATTCTTCAATTTCAGGATGACTGATCGGCAAATAAACTGCTGCACTGCCCCGACGAAGTGATCCTTGGGAAATGGCCAGAGTTTGACTATCCATCACACGAATAAACGGAATGATGCCCGATGTTTTACCGTTTGTACTAACATCTTCACCAATAGAGCGAAGATTGCCCCAATAGCTACCGATGCCGCCCCCTTTTGAAGCAAGCCAAACATTTTCATTCCAAAGATTAACAATGCCCGCCAAACTATCATTGGCTTCATTTAAAAAACAGGAAATTGGTAAGCCACGCTTCGTTCCGCCATTGCTTAATACAGGGGTCGCAGGCATAAACCAAAGTTTACTAATATAATCATAAAGTCGCTGTGAATGCGCCTCATCATCCCCATAATAACTTGCAACACGGGCAAACATATCTTGAAATGTTTCCCCAGGCATAAGATAGCGATCAATTAAAGTTGCCTTGCCAAAGTCTGTTAGCAATTCGTCTCTAGTTTCATCGGTAATTACGCGCGAATGGTTCTTGACCTGAATAGTCTCATTAAGCACTGACGATGACAATTTAATACTCCCATTAATTAAGCCAATTTTCTATTGGATTAAAATATTTTCTATAACGAATCCAAAGCGATCTATAGTATACCAAAAATTCTCAAACATTTGAACTTAAGGATGATTTCTTTTCATCGTTTATTTTATTTTATTTAGCGACTTTTTAGTGATTTGCAAAACACTCTTCACTGTTACTATTATTATAAACTTAGCTAGAGTATTGTAGTATAATCATTTTCTTGATCGCAACCCCTTAAAATCTCAAATAACACAAGATATGGTATTTGCGACACGCATTAATGTCAACAACTAGTATCTAGCATTTTTATAAAATTTTAAAAATTATTAATATTTATGAGGATTTCTGCCAAAAAATCTTGATTATTTTTTTGCTTTTAATTTTTTTGTCGGCGCTGATGAAAGTGGATCATCTGGCCATGGGTGTTTGGGGTAGCGACCTTTCATTTCCTTTTTAATTTCTGGATAAGAATTATGCCAAAAACCCCCTAAATCCGATGTGATTTGTAATGGCCTTCTGGCTGGTGATAAAAGCTCTATTGTTAAGTTCAAACTCCCCTCTAATATTTTAGGACTAACCACAGCACCGAACATTTCTTGTAATTTCACCGACAGAACAGGGGAATCACCTTCATAATTAATTAAAATATTTGATCCACTTGGAACTTTAAAATGGGTAGGAACCAATTGATCTAGCAGATTTCGTTGTTGCCAGGATAATATATTTTTTAAAAGAGCCGGCAAATCAAGTTTAACAAGGGCGCTGCGGCTTGATATTTTTCCTAAATAAGGCAATAACCAACTTTCGAGAGTTGCCAAAAGTGCCGTGTCCGAAAAATCTATGGTGCTTTGTGGCCTATGCTCATTCAATAATAAAACACGCTTTTTAAATATGATGCTCTCTTTATCCCATGGCAACGCTTGTAAGCCCATTTTTCGAATCCCCACAACCATCATGGCACCAACCTGATCAGGGTCTGGATTATCTAATTTTGCAACGCTCAATGACGTAGCTCCTAACAGTAGTTTATCCAAGGCCTTGACCGACTGGCTTCTATCATCCCAACCTATGGTTTGGGATTTATGGATTAAATGTGCAAAATTTTCTGTTACCTCGTCTCTCGTTATCGGTGCCGCTAAAAAAACACGCGCATCACGTTGACCTTTATCCAAATGACCAACGCTAAGATATTTATGCCTCATCAACGGATCATCATCCATTAAACGCGCGCCGCGACCCCCAGACAACAGATAAATGCCGCCCGCCTTATCGCGCGCCACACCAATACGATCAGGAAAAGCAAACGATAAACATAATCCTGCCTTATCAATCTCTATGGGCTTATCGCTAATTTTAAATAACCGCTGCCACTGTTTTGTTTGTTTTAAGATGGTTTTTGCCACCCCCAGATCACAACCCATCTGTCGTGCCTGTTTGTTTTGGCCATTCTTTACATGAATTAAAGCTTCAATTCGCAGCCGCAGATCAGCGCTTCTTTGCTCAGAGCTTAATTTTAATAGATCGCGTTCGACAATAAGAGCGGCAATGATCAGCGCCAACGCGCCATGACCCAATTGATCTGCCTTTAAAACCATGTGGGCCAAGCGTGGATGCATGGCAAATTCTGCCATTTTTTTGCCATGCCCAGTGATGAGATGATGATGATCCAACGCCCCTAAGGAAAAAAGCAATTCTTGACCTTGATTAAAGGCCGCCTTATCTGGCACATCGAGCCAGCGTAGATCTTGTGGATTAGCGACCCCCCAATCGGCCAAACTAAGAACAAGTGGCATTAAATCACCGCGAGTGATTTCAGGATCAGTATGGGGTTTTAATCCATTATGAGCCGCAGCGGTCCAAAGGCGGTGACAGATGCCCTGCTCCAGCCTTCCTGCGCGACCTGCCCTTTGATCTGCCGATGCTTTTGACAATTTATAACTGACAAGGCGCGCCATACCACTTTTAGCATCATATTCACTGATCCTTTGAAGGCCGCTATCAATAACGATGCGGATTCCTTCAATGGTGAGGCTGGTCTCGGCAATAGCGGTAGAGAGAACAATTTTCCGCTGCCCTCGTGCCGGCGCGCTGATGGCTAAAGACTGATCTTTAAAATCCATCATACCATAAAGGGGACAAATCATTACATTTGGTGCCAATTGCTTTTCTTGAAGTATTTTTCGGGTGCGTTCAATTTCCCTCGCCCCGGGTAAAAAAACCAGAATACTCCCCTGTTCTTGTTCTAATGCCGTTAAGATAACCTGAACCACTTGATCTTCTATTCGCTGCGCCGATGTTTTTTCTAAATAAATTTTTTCAACATCATAACTGCGCCCCGCGCTACTGATGATCGGCGCATTATCCATAAGGGCGCTGATTCGCTCCCCATCCAATGTGGCCGACATCACCATTATTTTTAAATCTCCCCTCAATCCACTTTGAATATCAAGGCTCAACGCCAGCCCCAGATCAGCCTGGATCGATCTTTCATGAAATTCATCAAAGATAACAAGTCCAACCCCCGTTAATTCGGCGTCCCTTTGAAGTTTCCTGATCAGCACCCCTTCTGTGACAATTTCAATGCGAGTTTGAGGCCCCACTTCACTTTGCATGCGGACCCGGTAACCAACCGTCTCCCCCACCGTCTCACCAAGCATATCTGCCATTCGCCGCGCCGCGGCGAGTGCCGCAAGACGCCTTGGTTCCAGCATAATTATTTTTTTACCCCCAAGCCAAGGCTCATCAAGTAAGGCCAGTGGTACGGCCGTGGTTTTACCAGCCCCCGGCGGTGCCTGCAAAACCACATTGTCATGATTAGATAGCGTGCTTTTTAAGGCAGGTATTATTTCTTCAATAGGAAGGGACACGGTCATATCATCTGTTTAATTTGAGTTGTTGTTAATGTAAATATTCTTTTATTTATACCCCGTTAAAACAAATATTCTTTTGTTTTAACAATTTTTGAGCTTGATTTTTAAATTTTACACTGTAAAAGTAGCACAAGGATATAGTTATATGCGATAGTATAATACGGGTTAAACCCTGTTTAATAAAAACCGTACACTGTCGTTATCTAAAAGTACTGAGAATGCTTCACAAACAATTTTGCCCTTTTAAGGGCAAAGGTGAGCAAAACGCTCGGTCAAAAAAGCGTTATAGAGCCAGATATAAAGTTGGCATCGATTATCGCACATAAACTCAAAATCGCTCTTTTTAAATTTTACAAGAGCTGTTGGGCGGTTATTTTGTTGCGTTTATTACAAAATAACCAGAAAATATGAAAAACTTATTGTGATAAGGAAATTGTTAAAAATGAACCAACAGGTATCATTAGGAAAAAGTGGCCTGCCCCAATCGCAAGGGCTATACGACCCTACCAATGAACATGATAGCTGTGGCATTGGTTTTATCGCTAATATTAAAGGCAAAAAAAGCCATAGTATTATCAAACAGGGGCTACAGATTCTTGAAAACCTTACCCATCGTGGTGCTGTTGGCGCCGATCCTCTTGCTGGCGATGGTGCCGGTATCTTATTGCAAATTCCTGATCAATTTATGCGCCTCGAAGCAAAGAAATTAAAGATCACCCTACCCAAAATAGACCAGTACGGCATCCTTATGATCTTTTTACCGCGCAATAAAAAGACCCGCGAGAAGATTAAAAAAATATTTGAAGCTCTGGTCAAACAAGAAGGACAGAAATTTCTTGGTTGGCGCACGGTGCCTACTGATAATTCAAAATTTAGTGAAAATGTAAAATCTACCGAACCTCATATAGAGCAAGCCTTTGTTGGTCAGGGCAAAAACTGTAAAAATAACAGTGATTTTGAGCTTAAACTTTATATCATCCGTAAACAGCTTTCTAACATGGTTATAGAATTGCAAGAAGATACTAACGATTATTATGCCTGTAGCTGTTCTAGCCGCACTATTCTTTATAAAGGTATGTTGCTCGCGGGGCAGGTTGGTGAATATTATAAAGATTTGCTGGACGAAAAAGTAACATCGGCTCTTACCCTTGTTCATCAAAGGTTTTCTACTAATACTTTCCCCACATGGGGGTTGGCGCAGCCTTTTCGTATGGTCTGCCATAATGGAGAGATTAACACCGTACGCGGTAACGTAAACTGGATGGCCTCACGACGTTTTAATATGAAATCGAGCATCATTGGTGAAGATTTAGATAAATTGTGGCCCCTAATCCCCGAAGGATTATCCGATACAGCCTGTTTTGATAACGCCTTAGAGCTGCTCGTCGCAGGGGGTTACAGCATCCCTCACGCCATGATGATGCTCATTCCCGAAGCGTGGACTGGAAACCCGCTAATGAATGAACAGCGAAAATCCTTTTATGAATATCACGCTTCCCTGATGGAACCATGGGACGGCCCCGCCGCCGTCGCCTTTACAGATGGCACGCAAATCGGCGCGACTTTGGATAGAAATGGACTTCGTCCCGCCCGCTATATCGTCACCGATGATGATATGGTTATTTTAGCGTCTGAGGCAGGTGTTCTACCCATTAAAGAAGAAAGCATTGTCCAAAAATGGCGCTTACAGCCGGGTAAAATGC
>CALDNY010000344.1 GCA_937914685.1 uncultured Kordiimonadaceae bacterium | reverse complement strand
ATCATTGTTATTATTTTATTTCCCTTTGATTTTTTTATTAACGAGCTTCAATTTAAAATGGCTTTTATGACAAAAGGATTGCCTTTGTTTGAAGCAAAAATAAATGATGGTGTGGGATTGATTGCAATAATTTCACCAATATTATTATTATTTCCATTAGGGCTATTCTATCGACTATCAGGCCCAAAAAACCATCAAACATTAATCCTGAAATTTGCTATTTTTTTACTGGTGTTGGAAATTTTACAATTTTTTGAGGTGTCAGGTCAAAGTTCATTTTTATCTTTTTTATTGAAATTTATAGGGTTTTATTTAGGATTTTTTATGGGCAGATTTATCGATATAAAATCAAGCCTAAGCAGTCTGTTGAAATTAAGGAAAGTTTTGCTGCTTACTATTCCACTCTTTTTGTGGGCTGCCCTTAAGTTAAAAGGGTTTTCATTTGGGTCAATGGGCTCGTATGCTGAAATTACCACAATTATAAACAATATGAGCTTGCTGCCATTTACATATTATCTAACGGTTAGCAGTGGCGATGGACTGCTCAGTTTTATTTTTAACATTGCCATCTATCTACCTATCGGCATGTATCTGGCCATTTATAATCTTGCAAAAGGTAATATTGATCTGAGATCCATCTCGAGCCTTGTCATTATGGCAATGATCATTGCTGTTTTACTAGAAACCATTGTGTTAATCTGGGGACTTAAAAGACCCGATGTTACTAATATAATCACGGCTATGGCAGCGTTGCCTGTAGGTTATTATCTTATCGTTATGGCGAATAATGCTACTCACAAGGAAGTAAAAAATATTTAGGGGGTGGAGGTTTTTTCTTCAGCACTGTCTTGTTGATAAAGCTCAAATTTTTCTTTGTGCTGCTTGATGAAAGTCATCAAGAAAATAATTATAAACGGTTCGGTCAGTCCGCCAACACGTTGAAGCGTTAAATGTTGGAAATATTCAATTGACCCTGCATATATAATGCAAAAATAACCGATATATTTTATATTAGGAAACGCTTTATATAAATTCCACAGGATGCAACCATAGATAAAAACTTTATAAAGGACAACTCTGAGGATAGGTAGCATATCATCAGAGAAAAGTTCAGAAAATGGAACCCATGCAAATTCTTTAAGGGGGTATTTGAAAAAATCAAAAGGGTAGAGGCTATTATAAAACATAGCAAAAAGCAGCAATATGGCAATGATCTTATAAAGATTTATTATTTTAAAAACGCCACTACGCATGACTATTATAGCAATGAGTCCGCCTAATAATATTTCAGGCTCAATGATATTTCGGTAGGTTAAGGCTTTAGCGATCGTCGTTAACACTAGGGCAAATTCAAGGGATAAAAAAAAGTTTTTACGATTGGGGAATGTATCAGCCATAAGTTCTGAATATGATATCCACAAGCATGAGTATAATATGACATTAGCTAACCGATATTGATTAATATCCATATGTTGCATGATGTTTTTACGGATTTCTATAACATCATAAGAAAAGAGAAAGGGGACTAATAAAAATAGTATCCATGAACAAGCAAGAGCAAATAAAGCAAGTCGTTCATCAGATTTAAGAATTTCAGGAAAGCGGACTTGGATAATGCGCGCCAATATAACGCCAAGGATTATTCCAAGAATACCCCAAATCGCGTCATATAGGGCAGGGACGCGCACCGGTAAAAATAATTGAATAATTTGCAATGCTATGGCTAAAATAAAACCATAACCAAAAAGAAATAAATAATATTTCCTATGGTTTCCATGTCTGTTAATCAATTCTGAACCGGCAAATCCCAGAGGTAGAAATAATACTATATTTCCTAAAATATCAGCAATACCACCATCAAATAATGCGGTAGAGAACAAGATTGGTAGGCCTTCTGTTTGCCAGTTAATATTTTTAAATTCAAAAGGAAATAAAGAACCATAGATAATGGTAAATAAACTAAATAAAAAAAGACCTTTCATTATTTTCCCCATAAATTATACAGTTAATTATTATGTTCTTTAATCTGGTGAATTTTTTCAATTTAATCCAGTTTAAAGTATGTTAATTTAAATTAATAAAATATATTTGATAATATAGAGCACTATAAGAATAATACTAGCAATCAGTAAAATTTAATAAGTGAGGAATGGTTTTTTAAAAAAGTAGGGGAATTTGTTATGAGCAATCAATCAGTAAAGACTGATATGATTATCGTTGGTGCGGGGCCAGTAGGATTATTTGCTGTATTTGAAGCAGGGCTGCTGGGGCTTAAATGTCATTTGATTGATAATCTTGACCGACCGGGTGGTCAATGTACTGAGCTTTACCCAGAAAAACCGATCTATGATATTCCCTCCCGTCCCAAAGTGACTGGACAAGAGCTGGTAGATGATCTTCTGAAGCAAATAAGTCCCTTTAATCCTGTTTTTCATCTCAATCAACAAGCTCAATCGCTTGAGAGACTGGAAAATAACAACTGGCAAATGACTACAAGCCAAGGCGAGGTCCTTGAAGCGCCGATCATTGTCGTCGCGGCAGGGGCAGGCAGTTTCGTTCCGAAAAAACCTAAATATCCTGATTTAGAGATTTATGAAGAAAAATCAATTGATTATGCCGTCTATAAGATGAGTAAATATCAAGATAAAGAATTGGTCATTGTTGGTGGTGGCGATAGTGCTCTTGATTGGGTTATGAGTTTAGAGCCTATTGCTAAAAAAATAACTCTTGTCCATCGCCGTGAAGGATTTAGGTCATCCCCCGATAGCGAAGCACAATTTAAAAAATTGGTGGCTAGTGGCAAAGTTGACTTTGTTATAGGTAATATAACAGCGTTAAAGGGAGCCAATGGGGCACTAGATAACGTTGGCGTTGATACTCTGGACGGCGAGCATATACAATTAAACTGTGATTATTTGCTTCCCTTTATGGGGCTTAAGATAAGTTTGGGACCTATTGCCGACTGGGGACTTAATCTTAATAAAAAACACGTAGAAGTTAATATGGAAACCTTCGCAACCGATGTTGAAGGAATTTATGCCATTGGTGATGTTTGTAGTTATCCTAGTAAAATTAAACTGATCTTAACAGGATTTTATGAGTCGGCGGTTATGTGCCACGCGGCTTTTAAATATGGATTTCCTGATCGGAAAATGGCGACG
>CALDNY010000343.1 GCA_937914685.1 uncultured Kordiimonadaceae bacterium | reverse complement strand
AAAATAACAAATATTCTTGTCTATGGGAATCTTTTAGTTATGCTGAGGTCTCTTAATGTAAGGATATTTTAAATGGAAAAATATTTTCATTTTATTGGTGGTGAAAAACAAGTTGGTAAAAGTGGTCGTTTTGGGGATATTTTTAATCCTTCACAAGGCAACGTCAGTGCACAGGTACCGCTAGCAAATAGTGATGAGGTTAATTTTGCCGTTCAATGTGCTAAAGATGCTTTTCCAGCATGGTCATCTACCTCGGTGGTTAAAAGATCACGGGTGATGGCGAAATTTACACAATTATTATATCAACATCATGATGAACTGGCCCAATTAGTATCGCAAGAACATGGTAAAACTATCGAAGATGCAAAAGGGTCGGTGCAGCGCGGTATCGAAGTGGCTGAATTTGCTATGGGAATTCCACATTTGCAAAAAGGCGAATTTTCAGACAATGTGGCCAGTGGAATTGATATATATTCCATGCGTAAACCGCTCGGCGTTGTGGTCGGAATCACACCTTTTAATTTTCCCGCAATGATTCCGCTTTGGATGGCGGCAATGGCGGTTGCAACGGGCAATGTCATTATTTTAAAACCATCTGAAAAAACACCATCATGTTCGTTGCGTATGGCTGAATTATTCATTGAGGCGGGTGGACCTTCAGGAGTACTCAATATATTACATGGGGATCGTGAGGCGGTAGAAAGTCTTATCAGTCACCCTGATGTAAAGGCCGTTAGTTTTGTCGGCTCGACAGCGATTGCCAAGTCTGTTTATCAAACCTCAACCGCTAATGGCAAAAGATGTCAAGCGATGGGAGGAGCTAAAAACCATATGCTGGTTTTACCGGACGCGGATTTAGACAATGTTGCAAATGCCTTAATGGGCGCGGCATATGGTTCAGCAGGTGAACGCTGCATGGCCATATCAGTTGCTGTTGCTATTGGTGATGATGTGGCGGACCGCTTAGTGGATAAACTTACGCCTATGGTTAAGGGTTTAAAAATTGGAACTAGTTTGCAAACAGGCTTGGAAATGGGGCCATTGGTTACGGTGGAGCACCGTCAAAAAGTTATCAATTATATTGACCTTGGCGTTAAAGAAGGTGCCGAGCTTGTGGTTGACGGACGTGATTTTAAACTTAAAGGACATGAAGATGGTTTCTTCTTAGGCGGCACACTTTTTGATCGGGTGAAAGTTGATATGAAAAGCTATCAGGATGAAATTTTTGGCCCTGTATTACAAATCATTCGCGCCAAAGATTTTGAAGAAGCGTTGAAGATTGTTAATGACCATGAGTACGGTAATGGCACCTCTATTTTCACTCAAAATGGAGCAACAGCACGTTATTTTGCCGATAATGTTGAAGCGGGCATGGTCGGTATCAATGTACCGATCCCTGTGCCGATGGCATTTTATAGCTTTGGCGGTTGGAAAGCATCGGCCTTTGGTGATCATAATCAATATGGTTTGGAGGGTTTGCGTTTTTATACAAAAGTTAAAACCGTCACAACAAGATGGCCAACTGAAAATCTTGATGCGGACTTTTCAATTCCAACTCTGAAATAATAATAAAAATATTATTCATTACGCCCATTGATGATTTACCAGCTTTTCGTGATATGAATGCCGTAAATTCCGTTGCTTGCCAGTGGGGTTATATTAAAACCTTTATAGGGTTTGGTAAAATAGTAACTGCTTAATATGCCGATGGTCGCTCCGGCAAGAACATCTACAGTATAATGCTTGTCCGATTGTACTCTACTATATCCGACAAAGGCCGCCGCTAAATAAGCAGGAACGGCATATTTCCATCCATAGCGTTTATGGATGAAGGTCGCGCCCATAAAGGCGGCAGTAGCATGTCCTGATGGAAAACTATTACAACAGTCTCCGTTAGGCCGTGTTTTATTTATGGCGCTCTTCAATCCAAAGGTTATGGCTTGAGATGTGACCATAGATTGAAGAAATTGTATAGTTCCTTCATTACCTTCTTCATATAAAAGACTACTGCCTAGGCCAATGGCGGGGATCAACGCTGCAAATACGTCTCCTGCTTTTTCCACTCCTCCCTTGGCCATGCTTGATTGCGGAGAAAGTATAACGCTTGTTAGCAATAGTGTTGTAAGAAGAATATGTATTTTTATTTTACTGATCATTTTATTATCCCCAAATTGACATATTTCATTTTAAAACCTTATACTTCTACTGTGATCTGCACTTTTATTAACATACTTATCTAACGCTTAGCTATAGACTTTATTATCAATAATATTTAATTACCAATGATAAATATCTTTTGAACAAGTTATAGTGTTAATAAAGTTATCCATAAGGAATTTTAATATGAAAAATCAGATTTTTTTAAAACGCTTTACCAATGCTTTGGCGGGAGTGAGGGATAGTTGGCGGAGCGAAAAAAGTTTTCGGTTCCATACAACCGCCTCATTGGCTATGATTTTGCTTCTTGGTTTAATGCGTCCTGATATGATTTGGATGGCTTTATTACTGATGGCGTGTGGCTTAGTTCTGACCTTAGAGCTAGTCAATACTGCCATAGAAAAAATGTTAGATCATATGCATCCAAAAACACACCCTGTTATTAAAACAGTGAAGGATACTCTCGCAGGCGCCGTGTTGGTCGCAAGCGTGGTTTCGGTCGGTATATTTGCAGTATTCATAGGAAGTCTGATGGGGTTATGAAATTTTTATCTATGAAAAACTTGATTAAACCGCAGGACGACGTTG
>CALDNY010000342.1 GCA_937914685.1 uncultured Kordiimonadaceae bacterium | reverse complement strand
ATATTTATTAATAAAATCATAATAGAAAATTTTAAATGGTTTAGGTTTAATTTAAAGCATCATCGCAATAAAAATTGCCGCTAGTTTCGATTGTTAAAACCAAGGAATTATGCTAGTAGCCATAGTGTATAACAAGAGCAGTTGAAGCTAATATAATATTTAAAATATATAGAAAGTAAATATATGCCTGAATATATCGCTCCCGTGAAAGAAATCAAGTTTACTTTAACTGATGTTATAGAATTTTCAGAGGTAACTGCTCTTGAAATCTTCCAAGATGCTAGTGATGATATTATTGATGCTATTCTAAATGAGGGTGCGAAATTTGCCAATGAAGTTCTATCCCCTATCAATAAAGTAGGCGATCAAGAAGGTGCGATTTTAACCGAGAACGGCGTCAAAACTGCAAGTGGTTTCAAACAGGCCTACCAAAGTTATTCACAAAACGGTTGGAATAGTATTTGCGCCAATCCAGAGTTTGGCGGCCAAGGATTACCCGAAACATTAGGGATCGCCATTATGGAAATGATTGATAGCGCTAATATGGCGTTTAGTCTTTGTCCTATTTTATCCGCTAGTGCCATAGAAGCGATCGAAACTCACGGTACGGACGAGCAAAAATCACTTTATCTTGAAAAATTAATATCTGGTCAATGGACGGGAACTATGAATTTGACCGAGCCTCAAGCAGGTTCGGACGTGGGCGCACTTACCAGCAAAGCACACATGCAATCTGATGATAGCTACCTTATAGAAGGTCAAAAGATTTTCATCACATATGGTGATCATGATATGGCGGAAAATATCATTCATTTGGTATTGGCGCGATTAACAAATGCCCCCGAAGGAATTCGAGGAATAAGCCTCTTTATTATCCCAAAATTTTTAATCAACCAAGACGGCAGTCTTGGCGAGCGCAATGACGCTCACGCCGTATCCTTAGAACATAAAATGGGTATTATGGCGAGCCCTACCTGTGTCATGGCTTACGGCGAACATAAGAGTTGCGTTGGCTATTTACTCGGCGAAGAAAATAAAGGTATTCAAGCAATGTTTACCATGATGAATAATGCCCGGCTTAATATTGGCCTTCAAGGAATTGCCTGTTCTGAAAGAGCGTATCAAATGGCCTTGGATTATGCCAAAGAGCGTCTCCAAGGTTTTTCTGTGAAAACTAAAATCAAAAAAGCACCGATCATTGACCATCCCGATGTGCGGCGCATGCTGATGACCATCAAAGCAACAACAGAAGCAGCGCGAGCCTTAGCCTATTTAAATGCTAAAGCCATTGACCTTGGTCGCTGTCATCCCGACCCAGACGTCTCGCAAAAATATAAAGGCCTTGCCGATCTGCTAACGCCCCTTTCCAAAGCCTATTGCACTGATCTTGGTGTCGAAAATTCCTCTCTTGCCATGCAAATTTTTGGTGGCATGGGCTATATTGAAGAAACGGGCATTGCCCAAATTTTTCGTGATGCGCGTATCAATCCTATTTATGAAGGTACAAACGGTATTCAAGCCATGGACCTTGTCGGGCGAAAACTGGGCTTGGATGATGGAAAACATTGGCGTAATTTGCTTGATGAAATACTGGTTTTTGCAAAAAATTTACCAGCCAGTGATGATTTTACTTCCATAAAAATACAATTAGAAAAGGTCACACATACCACATTAAAATGTGCAGAATGGCTTTTGATTGAGCAGAAAAACAATCCTAGCAATGCCCTCGCAGGATCAGTGCCATTTTTACGTTTAATAAGTACGGCGATTGGTTGTTATTTAATGGCTAAGGGTGCCTTATCCGCACGAAAACGCCTTGATACAGGCGATCAAGATCAAGCTTTTTTACAAAGTAAAATAATAACCTCGCGCTTTTATGCCGAGCAAATCGTCCCAACCGTCCTGAGCTTAGAAGAGGCAATTACATCTGGTGATGAATTATTCTTTGCCATTGATCCTGAACATATGGCCTTTTGATATAAAATAAATTAATTTTAATGACGTTCCTGCAAAAAGATGTGAACGCCGTAACGAGTGCCTGAGGCAATATCAAGCAAACCGTCATTATTGATATCGACAACTGAAATTTGCCGCCCTACACCGACATTATCGTCAATGAGGTGGCGTTCAAAAACTGGTTTTCCGTCCACGGTTTTAATTATTTTATACCAATATAAATAAGGGGTGCCAAACTCGTCTGGATCTTTAAGACCCATATGAGCAAGGGGGGTTTTTCCAGTGATGATATCCATTCGACCATCGCCATCAATATCAGCCATTTCTGTGGCGTGGAGTTGGGTATATGTGTCATCAATGAGATGTCTGATCCATTTATCATTATCATCTTGTTCAAACCAAAAAAGGCCTCTGCCATGAGCCATGCCGCTAATGAGATCATTTTTACCATCCTCATTAACGTCGAGGACTTGAATTTGTGAAAAGGAAACCATTGGCTCTATCACATGCCATATCCATGATCGTACGCCGTCATCCGATATTTGCTGTTGATACCAACCGCCTTCATCGTAAGATTGCCGCTGTGCAGGATTTCCTTGGCGGTCAAAGAAGCCTTCACCAGAACCAAAGACAATATCCTGCAAACCATCACCGTCAATATCACCCATTCCAAGGCCATGTGACGGCAAAGTAGCCCCATTGCTGCGGCCTTCATTATCCGCCTCAATAGTGTGGATCACATAACCACCGCTAGGCGGAAATTCAACGGCATATAATTTACCCGATGCATCGGCCGTTTGTGCTGCCCCTGTGATCACTTGCGGCTTTCCTGTGCCAAGCACATCAGCAAATATAGGAGACTCGTTTCGGGTATAGTTCATAATAAGATGTTCGGTCCACGCAGCGTCATTGGTTTTCGGATTTTCAAACCAATAAAATCCAGCGCTAGTAATATCAACCGCAATCACATCAATCCAACCGTCTTTATTGACATCATCATGAAAGCTGAAAAAGGCTAACGGATAAGCTTTTGACCAAATGTTTTTCTTGGTGCCATTTTCAAGAAAAATTTTAACATGATCAGATAGTTTTGGAATGGCTACAGCATCATATAAAGGGGCTCTGATAGTATGCCTTGTCCATGAGGGAGCCTCGTACCAATAATGGCCCGTAACAATATCATTTAAACCATCATTATTGATGTCGGCGACAGAGGCGCCTTCTGTATGATAGGCACTATCAAGTTCAATATGCTTGAAGCTAATATTGGACGTACCCTCAACATATTCATTATCATTGGCTGCAATGATATATTGACCATTGGTAGAGGTATTGGTGATCGGCGACATATCATTATAAGGTTTCAATAATAGCGGCGAAGCAAATTCTGCCACTAGCAAAAATACGATAAAAATTACCAATAAAATTTTTATAGATTTTTTAATCATCATTATAATTCATTCTTTTTAAGACGTTGTGCAATATTATCGCCAGCCCGCATCGAAAGCGCCATAATGGTCAAGGTCGGGTTTTTTTCGACGTGGGTCACAAAGGGTGCACCGTCGGCCACATAAAGATTATCAACATCCCACGTTTGCGAAAATTTATTAAGCACCGATGTTTTAGGATCATCCCCCATACGACAGCCACCAACTTCATGATTAGTACCGCCGCCAGGGCCTATTAATTTGCCCGCTTTACGTTGTTTGTCAAACCCATCGTTAAGGACAATAGCACCCATATTTTCCGCAAGGCTATAAAGGCTATTATACATATGAGACGTGCGTCTAAAGTCCTCATCAGACCATTTCCAATGAAATTTTGGAACCGGAATTCCCCATTTATCTTTAACTTCAGGATCAATAGTTAGGTAGTTATCTTTTGTCACCGTCATGCTTCCCAAACATCTTATGGTCATGACAGAGCCATAAAAACGGCGCATATAGGCTTTTAATTTATCACCATACAATCCTTTTTTGCCAAATAACATCGCCCTAAAGGTCGCGTCCATACCGGGTGGTCCAAAGCGCCCACCGCCGTAGGGGCTGACTTCCAATTTATAACCGCCGGAAAAATCAGCGCCATTTTTTTCTTTAGCCTCGCCGTGTAACCACCACGGGGCATAAAGATGTGGTTGCGATACCCCGTCTTCGTTATGGGGAGGGAGATTTTCAAAAGCAGGTATTTGAATTGATAATCCCGCGCCCGTCGTATCAGAAAGATATTTACCCACATTACCAGAAGAATTAGCAAGCCCGTTTGGTGCTTTATCGGTTTTGGAATTAAGCAATATGCGCGAACTTTCCATAGCCGCAGGCGCCAGCACAACAACCCTTGCAAAAACGTCTTTATGATCTCCACTCGCCCGATCAATATAGCGAACACCAGTGGCTTTATCGCCTTTTTCATTCATCAGTATTTTATAGACTACGGCGCTCGTTATGATATTTAATTTACCAGTTTCAAGGGCGGGCTTAATATAGGATGTGACACTATCAAAAGCCGCACCAATGGCGCAGCCCCTAATGCAATTGGTGGCATAAAAACAGGCTTGTCTATCATGAAGCGGCGAGGTTAAAATTGCCGTCGGGTGAGCCATGGTTTTAATACCCATTTTGGCGCAGGCTTTGGCAAAAACAAGTTCACTAGCGCGCGGAGCGGGTGGTTGTTGCCTAATATGATTTGGTGATTGCGGTGAATTATAAATCGCTTGATCGGGATCAGGACCAAAAAGCCCCATAATGGTTTCAACCCGGTCATAATAGGGTTCCATATCTTCGTATGATACGGGCCAATCGTCAGCCCGTCCCGTTTTGCTGTAACATTTAAAATCTTCGGGGCCATAACGCGGTGTTTGGCGGCCAAAATGGTGGGTACGTCCACCCAATTGACGGGCCCGCCACCATCTAAAGCCTTCGCCTTCGGTGGTATAAGGTTGACCCTCTACTTCAAATCCGCCGTCAACTGTCGCATCAAAAAATCCAGAATTCTTATCAGGCGTTGCTTCATCACGAAGCGGCGCTTCTTGCGGCAATTGAAACATGGCAGCTTCTGTTTCAGGGTCATAATTACGGCCTGCTTCTACCAGCAATACATTAATACCTGCCGCCGTTAATGTATGGACCATCATGCCGCCCCCTGCGCCGGAACCTACCACTATTACATCATGATTATCAGCCATTTTAATGCTCCTCACTTGTTGGCATTCCCGTTTGTGCCCATGTGGGTAAACCTGGAATATTGCTAAGTTCTGTGATTGATATGTCTTTTACTTGTACCTTTATATTGCCACCGCTATGAGCCTGAATCGCCAAATAGCCATCTTGTGGAATGTTCACTTCATCTTCTAAATAATCTAGGGCGGCGACACCATTAATCCAAGAACGAATGCGCCGACCATCGGCAATGATCCGATATTCATTCCAATCACCACGCCGCACGGCCGTATCGACTGAATACATATCCGCCGAATTAGCAATGATACGGTCGCGGCGACTTTCGTCATATAATCTGCCCCACCATAAATCACCCGCATCAACCTGATAACCACTTACAGCGCCGCTATTTGCTATAGGCATGCTGCGTATTTGAAAGCCGGAATTGACGAACCCTTCACTACCGAGTAAGCGAATTTTAAATTTGAGTTCAAAATTTTGATAGGAATGTTCGGATACTAAAAATGTATTTTCCTTTACCATTTTATCAAGCGAGCCACCAGTTAGCGCACCATCCTCAACCCGCCAAAAATCTTGATCTACGCTATGCCAACCGGACATGGTTTTTCCGTCAAACAAGGAAACTTCACCGTCCCCAACACCCGCAGCCCAAATAATACCCCCCGTAAGATGTTTTCTTAAAAAGGGATGATCGCTTTGAAATTCATGACCTAAGGCCGTATAAAAAGAACGACCGCCAGCATATTCCTGTACCCAAGAAATGGAATGATCTTTGCCCATGCCACCATTTTCATAGGTGCTTTCATCAACGCTTAAAAGAATGGTTTTTTTCGAATTTCTTGGTGCTTCTTGAAAGTCATACCATTCATCAACAACAAATCCTGTTGATTGCATATAGATATGCGCGGGATGATCTCTATTTTCCATAATAACTTTAGCAGTAGGGGTTCCTTTAGGATGGTTTTTAAAATAGGCACCAACCAAACCACCATACCACGGCCAATTATATTCCGTATCACTCGCA
>CALDNY010000341.1 GCA_937914685.1 uncultured Kordiimonadaceae bacterium | reverse complement strand
TTTGAATGATGACATTATCTGTAAATCTATGACCGAACGGATCAGCAAACAATCAATGACACTTCTTCTTAAAAGTGTTAATATGGTTAACATCTTAATAAATGGGAGTATGTCATGAAAATTTTTACGGCTATTTTATCTGTTTTAGCAACGTTTTTGATTTATCAATCCGTTACAGCACAAGATAAAGTCCAAGATACATCTTTAAGTTTTTTCATTACCAGCACGGGTTCTGGCGATGGTGCTAACCTTGGTGGGCTTATCGGTGCGGACGCTATATGTAAATCTCGCGCTACTGCCGTAGGACACGGCAATAAAAATTGGAAAGCCTATCTTAGCACCCAAGGCATGATGGGCGTTAGCGCTAAGGATCGCATTGGTGCGGGGCCGTGGTATAATGCCAAAGGCGTTATGGTTGCCGCAAGCGTCGATGATCTTCATTCTGATCAAAATAAGCTCAGCAAAGAAGGATCTCTTAATGAAAAGGGTGAACAAGTCAATGGCCGTGGTGACACGCCAAACCGCCATGATATTCTAACCGGATCAAACCTTGACGGTACTGCTTTTGGGGCAGGCAGTGATATGACCTGCTCTAATTGGACCAGTAATGATCAAGGAAGCGCTATGGCCGGCCATCATGACCGACAAGGAGGCGGGGCAAATCCCACATCATGGAACGCCGCCCATCCATCACGGGGTTGCAGTCAACCTAATCTTATTGCTACGGGTGGCGACGGATTATTTTATTGTTTTGCCGCCAATTAATTGAGTGAGGTTTTGAGTAATATTAATGATTAAAATTCTTGTTGTCGGGGTTGGCAGGATGGGTTTTGCTCACGCTTTAGCCCTGAGTGAAATTGATCAATTTGAAATTGTCGGCTTAGTAGCCCGTGATTTTTCCAATTGGCCCCATGTAACCGAACATTTTGCTGATGTGCGCCTTTATAATGATTATAAGACCGCCTTAGCCCATACAAAACCAGACGCAGTCTCAATTAGCAGCTATACGGATACTCACGCCGATTATGCGTGTCTTGCCATGGAGGCGGGGGCAGATGTTTTTATTGAAAAGCCGTTGGCAACGAATTTTGCTGACGTTAAAAAAGTGATCGCATGCGCCCAAAAAACCAAACGTAAATTGCTCGTGGGCTTATTATTGCGCCATCATATAGCATGGCAAAAATTCACAGAATTATGCCGCACGTTAAGCCCACCCCTTTCTTTTAAATTTACCTCAAGCCAATATAGTATTGGTCAAGACTGGCAAACTCATAAGAATATTCTAAACGCTGGCCTATCACCGGTCGTTGATGTGGGTATTCATTATCTAGATATGATGGAACAGCTTTGCCAAAGTGAGGTGGCAACAATTGATGCTCGCGGGGATATGACCTCTGATCAAGTGACTGTTGAAAACGATATAAAGCTCAACATCACCTATCAAAACGGCACTAGTCTCAACATTGAAAGCGCATTTGGCCCAAAAGTTGATCCAGATTTTATCAATATAAGAAAAGCCCAAAGCGGTGATGACAGTGTTGAGATGAGCGAGGATAATAGGGTGCTTTATCATCATAATGGCCTAAGCGAGATATTTGAGTTTAGCCCAGAACAGTTAGAGGCAACCTTAAAAAATCAATTACTCTATTTCTTAAAAATCATCGAACAAGATTTAAACTTGGATCAACATCATAATGCTGTATATTGCAGTCATAAAATAGCTTTAGCGAGCGAAAACCAATTAAATAACTTTAATAAAGCATTATAAGTTGATGAAATATAACAATAAATTAATTTTTACTTTTAGCATTTTGATAATCTTCATTTCCTCGTTGGCTTATGGGCAAGTTGTCAAAGGTGATTATCATTCCTATGTAAAATACGCCGATAAAATTGTTAAAGGGCAGATTGTCGCTAAAACCCCGATCACCTATCAAGTCGGTAAAAAAATTAAAACCTGTGGCTGGATCCTTAATATTAAAGTTGTTGAAAGTTGGAAGGGTGGAAGCGAGAATTTCACTCTTTATAGCTCTAAAAGCGATGTTTTTCTTGATCCCGCTATGCAATATTTCATTTTTGCCTTTAACAATGCTCACTATAATCCTCAAAAAATAGATATTGATTTTTTAAATTGCACCAATTTTAATTCTACCAGAGCTGACGTTTCAAAATTTCAATATAAATCAAGCGGTCATGCCCAGCATCTTTTCCCGTTGGTATCTTACGATGATAAAGATCAATGGATGCTTTTATTTGATAGGCTCTCCAATGCCCATCTGCCGACCACGATTGAACGTCACCGTGTGCAGGTTGAACAAAGCGGTAATGAAAAAATTCTAGAGGAAATGAAATATTCTGATTTTATAAAAGAATATCTCGCTAATCTTTAATTTGAATAAGTCGCGTTCTAAGGCCATCAATGGTGGTTAAATTATTTTTTTGTTGATATTCTTCTACGCCGTCCTCGCCTAATCCAGACATGTATTTTTCCAATGTCTCACGATCAGATTGATATTCCATCAAAGGAACACTATAACCGCACGATTTTTGAACTGTATCTACATCTAGAATATAAATCTGTCTGATGGCGACAAAATCGGGAAATACTTTGATTAATTCTTCAAATTCAGGGTCCTGAGGGATAATTTCACGAGCGCTGCCATATAGGCGCAGAACCGTTGTTGTGCGAGTGAAGCTACAGAACATAATGGTCATGCGATTGTCTTCGAGTAGGTGGGCTGATGTTTCATTGCCACTTCCTGCTAAATTAACATAGGCCACTTTATTTGGGTTCAAAATTTTCAAACAATCCAAGCCTTTAGGGGATAAATTAATGCGCCCGGATTTTGGGGCGGTTGCAACAAAGAAAATCGGCTGTTCTTCAATGAAATCCATATATTTCTTACTTAACTCTTTAAAAAAATCAGCCATTCTAATCCTTGAGATTGCTATTAATTTAAGTATCAATTCTTGACTATAATCAATTTCTTTAAGGTGACAATGTCTTATTTTATGTTTTTCACGAATATGAGATCTATGAAATAATGGGAATTAATCTTCATAATAGAAAAATTAAAAATAGCGTTTTTTCGCCGTTTTTTGTCTTGGGGAAATTGATAAAACCACTGCCTAAATTGCCGATCGAATTGCTGATGCAACATGTTGCAACTACATTAGAAATCAACCACCCAAATGTAATGAGAAGGCTAGAATCCTTATCAGGTAAGGAATTTTTAATTTGCCCTCTTGATTTTCCCTATAAAATTATGTTAAGATTAAACCATAAGTCACTAAAAATCAAACTTGTCGATTACACTTGTCAAGTCGCCGATGTGACCATAATCGGTTCTTTCGATGTGTTGTTACAAATGCTCGATGGCAAGACCGATGGCGATGGTTTGTTTTTTGACCGTAGCATAATGGTAAAGGGTGATACCTCGGCTCTTCTTACATTACGTAATGCTATGGATAGTGATGATATAAATCTGAAAGACGAAATTATAAGATCTTTCGGCATCTTTAAAAAACCAATCACAGAATTTATAAATTTAACGGATCTTATTTATTATAAATTAGATCACGAACTTAATGATTTGAATAGGGCTCTTATGGAGCCGCTTATGCTTAGAGTTAAATCGGTAGAGGCTGAAAATAGTGAATTAAAAGAAAAACTATCTATGATTGAAAAAAGTCTTAGTAAGTCTAATAAAAAGTTGTATAGTATGAGTAGGAGATTAAAATGAATAAAAAACCAGAATTAGTATGCCCTGCAGGAACGCCCGCCGCTTTACGGATTGCTGTTATTGCAGGTGCTGATGCGGTTTATCTTGGGCTTTGTGATCAAACCAATGCTCGAAACTTTCCTGGCCTTAATTTTTCAGAAGAAGAATTGGCCCAAGGCGTTGATTTCGCCCATGAAAGAGGGGTTAAAGTTCTTCTTGCGGTAAATACATATGCAAAGGCAGGTGACAATAAACCGTGGATTAAGGCTATTGATATTGCGGCACGACTTAAAATAGACGCCGTGATCCTAGCGGATGTTGGTTTGCTTGATTATGCTCATAGGACTTATCCTGATTTACGGCTTCATTTATCGGTTCAGGCTGCGGCCTCCAATGCGGCAAGTATTAATTTTTATGCCAAAGAATTCAATGTGCGCCGTGTTGTTTTGCCTCGGGTTTTAAGTGTTGATGAAATAAAAGCCATTAATGAAAAAATCAAAGTCGAAACTGAAGTGCTAGCCTTTGGCGGCATGTGTCCGATGGCTGAAGGTCATTGTAGCATGTCATCTTATGTGACGGGACAATCCCCTAATAAAGATGGCATTTGCTCACCGCCTAGTCATGTAACTTATGAACAGCTTGGCACTCGCTTGGCGACTAAACTCGCAGGTCTTACCATTAATAATTTTGAAGAACATGAACAAGTGGGCTACCCCACATTATGTAAAGGTCGCTTTATGGCCAATAATAGAACTGGCTATTTATTCGAATCCCCCACCAGTTTAAATATTATGACAATTTTACCTGAATTGATTGATGCAGGGGTCAGCGCCTTTAAAATAGAGGGGCGCCAGCGCAGTAAAGCCTATATTAAAGCCGTGGTTGAAAATTTCAGAAAAGCCGTTGATGCTGCTGCTGAGGGGCGCAAGCTAATAATTCCTATGGATCATCTCTATGAGGGTGGTGAGGATACGGTCGGTGCTTATAAAAAGGATTGGAGCTAATGAAAAAATCTCCAGCAAGTAAGAGTAAATTATCTATAGGTCCCTTATTATTTAATTGGTCAGCCGATAAAGTCCGTGATTTTTATTATAAAATAGCAGATGAGGCACCGGTTGATTATGTCTATGTAGGCGAAGTTGTCTGCTCGAAAAGGGCTTATGGTAAAGACTATCTGCCAGATGTTATTGAAAGGCTAGAAAAGGCCGGTAAAACAGTGATTATTTCTGGACTTTCACTGATTATGGATGATCGTGACGCAAAAATGGATAAGGATAATACTGAACTGGCGGCTGATTATTTAATTGAAGCCAATGATTTATCAACCATTGGTCTGTTAAGCGGTAAGGATCATGCCATTGGCCCTTTCGTTAATATTTATAATGAGGCGGCGTTGAATTATTTTGAAGCCAAAGGCGCAAAACGGATATCACTACCCCATGAACTCTCAGCACACTCTTTAAAAGCATTGTCTAAGGCGGCGGTCAGCTCAGAATTAGAGGTTCAGGTATTTGGCCGACTTCCCCTTGCAATCTCTGCCCGTTGTTATCACGCTAGAGCGAATAATTTAAATAAAAGTGGCTGTCAGTATGTTTGTGACCGTGATGCGGATGGCTTAACGGTTGATACCACCGACGGTGTGCCATTTTTGGTGATTAATGGTTTGCAAACCATGTCTTATACCTATTGTAATTTAATGGCGGAATTAAAGGATCTTACGGCGATGGGAATTAATAATTTTCGCTTGTCGCCCCATGATGTGGATATGGTTAAAATAAGCAACCTATACCGCCAATGTCTAGACGGCAAAATCACTGCATCTGAAGCTACTTTCGTCCTCGAAGATGATGTTTTTAACGCTGAATTTTCAAATGGTTTTTATCATGGAAAACCAGGATTAGAGCAGGTTGATATTTAATGATTATGGCTGTTGGGTGGGGTAAATTTTAACCTTCATTGCAATATTAAAAGAAGTTTATGATTTTTGATTTGGAAACATGGTGGCTTCACATTTTAGACAGAAGTTTTTAATGAGCGAGGCCGCATCTTTCATGGTGCGATGAAAGGTTACTCTAAGAGGAACCTCAGCAATTTCAGCCATATCATGAAATAATCTTTCTAAGGTAACTTTGATAGGATCTTTGGTGGCAAAACTTAAAATAACTTCATCAAAATGCGTTACTAAGGATTTATCAATAAGATCCTGTATCGTATAGAAATCAATTTCACTGACTTGGTTATTTTCATCAATAAGCAAATATAGACTTTTTGCATGGTGACAATTTTCAATTATTTCCTCAATGAATAAATTCCAAGATTCATTTCTCACAGAGCCCAATAATTTTGCCTCGATAAAAGCATAATCATTAATAGTTTTTATTTGATATTCAATATTTTTCATATTAATTCCGACTGCAATAAATTTGC
>CALDNY010000340.1 GCA_937914685.1 uncultured Kordiimonadaceae bacterium | reverse complement strand
ATTAGGAAGCGCTGTCACCGATGATAGTTCGGTCGGCGTAGCGCTCGGCACATTAGCAGGCGCCTATATCGGCCGGGATTTAGGACGGTCTTTGGATGATGCTGATCAAAGAAGAATGTATGAAACAACTCAAAGCGCATTGCAGACGGGCGCCTCTGGCACCTCTTCACAATGGTATAATCCAGATAACGGCAATAGTGGCTCCGTAATCCCACAACCGTCCTATCAAAATACCCAAGGTCAATATTGCAGAGAATACCAACAGTCGGTTACCATCGGCGGTCAAGTGGAAACAGCTTACGGTACAGCCTGTCGTCAGCCTGATGGTACTTGGAAAATCACTAACGGATAACTATATATTCAACAATGATATTTAAAACAAACTTAATTTAAGACTGGAAATATGAGAGATCCATATAAAGTACTAGGTGTTTCAAAAGACACCAACCCGGCGGATTTAAAGAAAACGTATCGCAAGCTTGCCATGAAACTTCATCCTGATAAAAACCCAGGCAATGAAAAAATTTCGGACCAGTTTAAAGAAGTGTCTGCGGCTTATGCGCTTTTGAGCGACGAAAAGATGAAAGCGCGATATGATCGCGGTGAAATTAATCCCGACGGCAGCGAAAAAGGCTTTGCCAATTATAACCAGCAAGGTGGCAATCCATTTGGCGGCGGCAATCCATTCGGTGGTGGCGGTGGAGGAGGAGGCGGTGCGCATCCCTTTGGTAACGGTTTTGATGCGGAAGATTTATTCTCTAACCTTTTTGGCGGCGGACGAACAACACGCCAAAAATCGCAGGCCAAAAAACGCGGACAAGATAAGACCTATAATATTAATATTGATTTTCTTGAAGCCGTGTTGGGTGCTAAAAAACAAGTCAAGCTTGAAGGCGGTAAAACACTGAATATCAATACGCCCGTTAATGTTAAAGAGGGCCAACAAATTAGATTAAAAGGTCAGGGTAGCCCGGGATTTTTTGGTGGTGGGAGCGGTGATGCGCTGATCGAAGTTCATATTAAAAAGCATGGCTATTTCACCATCAAAAATAATAATATTCACATGGATCTTCCCATATCGTTAAGTGAGGCGGTATTGGGTGCTAAAGTGACCATTCCGACGATTTCAGGGAAAATAGCCCTAACCATTCCCAAAAACTCAAGCTCGGGTAAAGTCATGCGCCTTAAAGAAAAAGGGGCAACCGACCCAAAAACCAAGAAAAAAGGGGATCAATTTGTCAAATTGATGATTATGTTACCCACCGAAAATGATAGTGAATTAGAAGAAATCATTAATAAATGGTCGCAAGATAATTCATCAGGCAATCAAAATATTCGAGAATATCTTAATTAATGATTTCATTAATAATATAGGGTTATATGAATAAAATATTAGAATTAATAAAATTTTTAACGCAAGCAATGATCAATTTTAACAAGCATGATGGAATGGTTATGGCAGGGCATCTTGCCTTTCTTGCGCTGTTGGCTTTATTTCCCTTTATTATTTTTCTGGTCTCTTTGGCAGGTTTATTTGGTCAATCCTCGGCGGGTACGGACGCGTTGGAAAATCTTTTTATGGCGATGCCGACCGATGTTTCTATCATTTTACGAGGGCCTATTGAAAAAATGATATCGACCACCAATAAAGAGATTATGACATTCAGTATCATTGGTGCAATTTGGGTGTCATCGTCGGCTATTGATGCCGCAAGGCTGGCGGTTGTCCGCGCCTATTCAACGGTGACACGTCGTGGTTATATCCGCCGCAGGGCAGAAGGTTTTTTATTAGTGATCTTATCAGCCAGCAGCATCATCTTAGGCATGGCAACATTGGTATTTGGCCCGGTTATTTGGAATACTATCATCAAATTCATTCCCATTGACGCGGATTGGAATTTGCTTTGGAATGTGACACGGCTCTTGGTTAGTTTCAGTCTTATCTTCGCCGCCTTATGTCTTGCTTATTTTGTTCTCAAACCCCGAAGCCTTAAGCTTCCCGCCCCCGTGACCTCGGGGGCATTGGCCGCGCTTATATTATGGATGATTGTGGGTAATGGTTTTTCAATTTATTTAAAATATTTTGGCAATTATGACGTTACTTACGGCAGCTTAGCGGGGGCAATTATTGCCCTTGTCTTTTTCTATTTTATCAGTGCGGGTTTTATTGTCGGAGCTGAAATTAATGCAGCCCTTTATCATCGTAGATTAGAAAAAATTGAAAAAAATCTGCCAAGTGATTGAATTTTAAACAAAATTGTGTAGGATATAGTTAATTTTATATAACAACTTATTTACTTAATAAACATTTGGGAAAAATACCCAGAGGAATAAATAAATGGCTGGAAAAAAAGGTCTTCTAAGTGGTAAGCGCGGCATCATTATGGGTGCTGCTAATAATCGCTCCATCGCATGGGGCATTGCAAAAAGAGCCGCTGAGGAAGGGGCAGAACTTGCATTCACCTTTCAAGGGGAATCTCTTGAAAAGCGCGTTCGCCCATTAGCACAATCTGTTGGTTCCAGCATCGTATTACCGTGTGATGTTAGCGATATGGCATCGATTGATGCTGTGTTTAACGAACTTGAAAAACAATGGGGTAAGATTGATTTTCTTGTCCATGCTATTGCTTATTCAGATAAAAACGAACTGACGGGGCGTTATGTGGACACGACGGCAGAAAATTTCGCCAAAAGTCTGAATATTTCTTGTTATTCGTTCACCGCAGTGGCCCAGCGCGCCGAGAAACTTATGACTGACGGCGGCAGTATGATTACCCTAAGCTATTATGGTGCTGAAAAAGTTATTCCCCATTATAATGTTATGGGTGTTGCAAAAGCAGCCCTTGAAGCCAGTGTCAAATATCTTGCCCGTGACCTTGGGCCAAAAAATATCCGCGTTAATAGCATATCTGCGGGGCCTATTAAAACATTGGCCGCATCGGGGATCGGTGATTTTCGTTATATTTTAAAATGGAACGAGCTAAATTCACCGATGGGACGAAATGTCACTATCGAAGAAGTTGGCAATGCAGGTGTTTATTTCATTAGTGATCTTTCAACTGCGGTGACGGGGGAAAATCATCATGTTGATGCAGGTTATAATGTGATGGGTATGAAACGAGAAGATGCGCCAGATATAGCCTTAAACAAGGATTGATACTTAATGTCAGATAATAGTTTTGGTAAATTGTTTCGAGTGACAACTTGGGGCGAAAGTCATGGTCCATCTATTGGCTGTGTCGTCGATGGAGTGCCGCCGCGACTTGCGTTATCGCCAGAGGATATCCAAAAATATCTAGACACAAGAAAACCGGGACAAAATAAATATACCAGCCAGCGACAAGAGCCAGATCTGGTCAAAATCTGTTCCGGTGTTTTCGAAGGACAAACCACAGGCACTCCCATTAGCCTGATCATTGATAATAAAGATCAAAGATCAAAAGATTACGGTGATATTAAGGATAAATATCGCCCCGGCCATGCTGATTTTACCTATATGGAAAAATACGGTATTCGCGACTATCGTGGCGGTGGTCGTTCATCAGCCCGTGAAACGGCTATGCGAGTTGCCGCGGGGGCTATCGCCCGTAAAATATTGAGCGATGACATTAAAATTACGGGTGCTTTGGTTCAAATAGGCTCTCTAAAAATTGACCGCGAAAATTGGGATAATGACCAAATAAGCCAAAATCCATTTTGGTGTCCAGACCATAAAATGGTTGCTCAATGGGAAGACTATCTTGATGGCATTAGAAAATCCGGTAGCTCCATCGGCGCTGTGATTGAAGTCAGAGCAAGCGGCGTCCCCGCCGGACTAGGGGCACCTATATATGGAAAATTAGATGGCGATCTTGCGGCGGCTATGATGAGCATTAATGCCGTAAAAGGTGTGGAAATAGGCGCAGGATTTGAGAGCGCACTTCTAAACGGGGAGCAAAATGCCGATGAAATTCGCATCAAAGATAACAAGCCCTATTTTACCAGTAATCATGCCGGCGGTATCCTTGGGGGCATTTCATCGGGCCAAGACCTTGTGGTGCGCTTTGTGGTCAAACCAACGTCCTCTATTTTAACGCCGCGCAAGACCATTGATGTGGATCATCACGAAACTGAAATCCTGACCAAAGGCCGTCATGACCCATGCGTTGGTATTCGCGCAGTACCGATCGGCGAAGCCATGATGGCATGCGTTCTAGCAGATCATATTATGCGCCATAAAGCACAATGCGGATAAGATTGAGCAAATATACTTAAATCTATTTTTGAAATCTTGCTGATGCCAGTGCCAATATAAGTGTTCGATATCGAACACTTATATGTTCAAAATCGTACAGTTTTATTTCTTCTCAAATAACCACCCTATTTAACATATTGATATTAAACATTATAATTTGTTGGCACGTTAATTGCGATGTAATGGTCAATAGGGCCAATATGTTAAATTAGAAAGAAAATACCATGATCAATCATTATCTAAAGTCCGCTGTCAGCGGCATTATCAGAGACAAACAATATTTCATTATTAATGTGGTAGGGCTCGCCATTGCTTTAAGTACAGTGATTTTGATTGCATTATTTGTTCGAGATGAGATGAGTTATGATAAATGGCTAAAAGATTATGATCAGATTTATAAAATTGAAAGCATAACACAACCCCCGGGTAGCGAAGCTGTTAAAGTTGCTTATAGTCCTGGTACAATGGCTCCTGCTTTATTGAATAATTTTGAAAAAGAACTTGAAGCTGCTATTCGAATTTATCCAAATGAAACATCTGTGCGTGTGGGCACAACTCAATTTAATGAAACCATTGATTATGTGGATGCGGCCTTTTTTGATGTTTTTGATTTGCCGATTGTTTTAGGCGCGAAAAACGCCGTGTTATCCAGCAGTAATAACATCGCTATCAGTCAGCAAATGGCCACAAAATATTTTGGCAACGATGATCCTATTGGTAAGATTTTTGATATCAATCATTCCCCAAGCAGCAGTAGAATAAATTATCAAGTTGTCGCCGTATTTGAAGATTTGCCCAAAAACAGTCATTTAAATTCAAAATTTATTGCCCTACTTGATCCGTCACGTTATGTGGCGTGGCCTTGGGTGACACAAGATTGGAATTCACTGACTAACCATACTTATATTAAACTTGCAGCAGGAGAGAATATTGGTGATTTCAGCGAAAAATTCGCTCAGTTTATAAAGGCAACTCCCATCAAAGCCAGAGAAGGTGAGAGTAATAAGCCGAACTTTACATTTGATTTCATCAATGTGAGTGATATTCATCTTTATTCCACCGCACTACGTGGTTTTAAGCCGGGCGGTGATATTATGACGGTTAATACATTTTCTATCATTGCGATTTTGATTTTAATTATGGCCAGTATTAATTTTACCAACTTAGCATCAGCGCAAGCCATAAAAAGATCAAAAGAAGTGTCCATTCGTAAAGTATTAGGGGCCAGTCGCTTACAATTGATAATTCAATTTTTAACGCAAACCATCTTAACCAGTCTTCTTGCTATGCTGGTTGCTGTGGCTATGGTCGAAATGCTTCTGCCTGAATATAATAATTTTTTAGACAAAAACATTCACCTTTACCCCTTAACAAGCCCCTTAGAAGCATTTTACTTGATCGGCTTTAGCATCATAGTTGGCATTTGTGCCGGGGCATATCCTGCGTTTATTTCATCTTCTTTTCGCCCTGCAATAATTTTACGCTCAAGCCATTCGATAAATCCGGGTTCTGTTCACTTGCGTCATATTTTGTTAGTGGTTCAATTTACCATCTCCATCAGCTTAATCGTCTCCATGTTGATTATTTATGCTCAGACCTTATATTCTCAAAATATTGATGCGGGCTTTGATAAAGAAAACAGACTTGTTTTATCAGGATCTGGTTATAATCAAGTAGCCCCTGGCTCTGTGACCTTAAAACAACGGCTTTCTAAAATAGCGGGGGTTAAATCTGTGGGTTTATCATCGGATAGTTTTCCAAATTTATATGGAAATTTCGCAGATATTAAATTATCCGATCAGGGCCAACAGACACCGACCAGTATCCAAACTATGTATATGGACGAGGGCTTTCTACAAACTTACGGCATATCCGCTATCGCTGGTCGTTTATTTTCTACGGATTTTAAAAGTGACCTTACCACTGTTCCCTCTAACCCCAACAACCCGATTACGCGCGGGGCCATCATTAATCGAAGCCTGCTCAAACTTGCGGGCTATAATAATGCACAGGACGCCATTGGCAAACATATGTTCATGAGTAGAGATCGGTTATTAGAGATTACCATAGTTGGTGTGATTGATGATTTGCATATTACATCAACCCGTCAAACACCAAGCCCAATGATATATTTTTCCACCGAAGCAGGGCTTGATTTTATCACATTAGAACTTGATGAAAATTATAATAATGATATTCACCAACAAATATCATCTCTGTGGCAACGACAATTGCCAAATGTGCCAATGATTTCAAATTTTAGCACCGATATATTCAATGCCCTTTATAGGGTAGAGACGAGACGGGCCATTATATTTGCAATTTTTTCCGCCCTTTCAGTATTGATTTCAAGCATCGGTCTATATGGTCTCGCCGCCTTTGTTGCAGAAAGCCGCACCAAAGAGATTGGTATTCGTAAAGTGCTGGGGGCCACTGTCTTTGACATCATAAAATTATTGCTAATACAGTTTTCAAAACCGATATTATTTGCAAATATCATCGCTTGGCCCTTGGCCTATATTAATATGGAAGAATGGCTTAGTGCCTTTGCTTACCGAATTGATATCAGTTTGGCTTATTTTATTTTTGCAGGTTTATTTACCTTGATCATCGCCTGGGCTGTGGTCGCGGGCCATGCCTTTAAAGTAGCCCGTGCCAACCCGATCGAGGCCTTGCGAGCATCATGATTAAGAAAAGAAGAGATTGTTTTCTTAAATCAACCTTCGTCATTGCCAAGATTTAATGAGATCATCATAGCTTATAGTAACGGGTTTTGGTTTTTCGTTGGCTAATTTTGCTTTGGGAGCTCCTGCTTGTGCTAACCAATGTTCGGCTCCTTTTTCTTGATTAAGTTTTGGGCCAATGTCGCCTTGTACGCCCGTGCGTTCTATCCGTTTAAGCAGTTTTTCTTGGGCAAGACATAATGCGTCCAATGCTTCCTGTGCGGATTTGGCACCAGAGGAGGCATCACCAATATTTTGCCACCATAATTGAGCGAGCTTTGGATAATCGGGAACATTTGTTCCAGTAGGTGACCAGCGGACACGGTCAGGTGAGCGGTAAAATTCGATCAGTCCTCCTAATTTTGGTGCCCGTTCAGTGAAGGAGGCGTGATTGATTGAACTTTCGCGAATGAAAGTTAGTCCCATATGGGATTTTTTAACATCAACCGTTTTGGAGGTGACAAATTGCGCGTAAAGCCACGCCGCCTTGGCGCGCTTGACAGGGGTTGATTTCATTAATGTCCAAGAGCCTGCATCCTGATAACCGACTTTTGTTCCTTCGCTCCAATAGGCACCGTGAGGCGAAGGGGCCATGCGCCATTTTGGTGATCCGTCCGCATTAACAACGGGGATATTTTCTTTGACCATATCGGGAGTAAAAGTGGTGTACCAAAATATCTGTTGGGCGATGTTGCCTTGAGCGGGAACTGGGCCTGCTTCTGAAAAAACCATACCAGAGGCGGCAGGGGGTGCATATTTTTTAAGCCAATCCACATATTTTTGTAAGGCGTAAACCGCAGCTGGGCTGTTGGTGGCACCGCCGCGTGCCATGCAAGATGCGGTTGGTTGTGATTTTTCATTAACGCGAATGCCCCATTCATCAACGGGCAGTCCGTTGGGCTCTCCTTTATCACCCATGCCCGCCATGGACATCCAAGCATCAGTAAAACGCCACCCTAAGGACGGATCTTTTTTACCATAATCCATATGGCCATAAACTTTATTTCCGTCAATGATGCGTCCTGTGAAAAATTCTGCAATATCTTCATAGGCCGACCAATTAACAGGAACACCAAGCTCATAACCATATTTGGCTTTAAAATCCGCCATGTTTTTAAGGTCCGTAAACCAGTCATATCGGAACCAATATAGGTTGGCAAATTGTTGATCGGGTAATTGGTATAACTTCCCGTCAGGCCCCGTTGTAAATGAGGTGCCAATAAAATCTTCAAGGTCGAGGTCTGGGTTGGTGACATCGCGACCCTCACCAGCCATCCAATCAGTGAGGTTACGGGCCTGTTGATAACGCCAATGGGTACCAATAAGATCAGAATCATTGATATAAGCATCATAAATATTTTCGCCCGACTGCATTTGGGTTTGTAGCTTTTCAACCACATCACCCTCACCAATCAAATCATGAGTAATTTTAATGCCTGTAAGTTCGCTAAAGGCTTGAGCTAATATTTTAGCTTCATATTCATGTGTAGCAATGGTTTCAGAAACCACCTTAATTTCCATGCCTTTATAGGGTTGAGCTGCCTTAATGAACCAATTAATCTCGGCCTTTTGTTGAGACTTTGAAAGGGAAGAAGGTTGAAATTGATTGATCCATTTATCCGTTGTCGCCTCATCGGCCATGGCGTTTACGCTAAAACCGATCATGACAGCAAAAACTGCATTGGACGCTTTAAAGTTATATTTCATTTTATTCTCCCAAAATTACTTTTCTAAACCCATTTAAATACACATAATGCATATAATAAACAAACAACCAATGCCCCCCATAGAGGGGCGCCAAATAAAGCCAACCAGCCCAGACATATAAAAGCAGAACCAAGCAGGCTGATAAATAACCGATCCCCCGGCGTGGTCTCTATGGTTAAAATACCAACTCTTGGCGCTTGCGGTGCTTTAATGGACCATATGATCATAATAACAAGCAGGACGGCAATTGATATAAAGAATATTGCCGTGGGCATAGTCCAACCCATCCATGATAAATCCATTACACCCTCCCCAAGGCAAAGCCTTTTGCAATATGATTGCGGACAAAATATATAACCAAGGCCCCGGGTATGATCGTTAAGACCCCAGCGGCGGCAAGGACGCCCCAATCGAGGCCAGAGGCAGAGGCCGTGCGTGTCATTGTTGCGGCGATTGATTTTGCGTCAACGGCGGTTAAGGTGCGGCTTAATAATAATTCTACCCACGAAAACATAAAGCAAAAGAAAGCGGTCACACCAATACCGGAAGCAATAAGCGGCATAAATATTTTTCTAAAAAATGTGAAAAATCCGTAACCATCAATATAAGCCGTTTCGTCAATTTCCTTTGGCACACCGCGCATAAAGCCTTCTAAGATCCACACCGCTAGCGGTACGTTGAATAAAGTATGGGCAAGGGCGACGGCAATATGAGTATCAAATAGACCGACACTTGAATAAAGCTGAAAGAACGGTAACGCAAATACGGCAGGCGGCGCCATTCTGTTGGTCAGCAGCCAGAAAAAGAGATGCTTATCGCCCATAAAGCGGTAGCGACTAAAGGCATAAGCGGCGGGCAGTGCGACAGTTATGGAAATGACCGTATTCATGACAACATAGGTGATGGAATTTAAATATCCATTGTACCAGCTAGGGTCGGTAAAAATCACTTTGTAATTATCAAAAGTTAAATCATGGGGCCAAAGGGAGAAGGTCGATAAAATTTCCTGATTGCTTTTAAAACTCATATTGATCAGCCAATAAATAGGTAACATTAGAAACAGGATATAAAAAATCATTATCAGCGCTGATTTATTGATCTTCATGAGCCACTCTCCTTATCAGAATTGATAATGATGGTATAAAACACCCATGAAACCAGTAAAATTACCAGAAAATAGATTAATGAAAAAGCTGCTGCAGGACCCAAATCAAATTGACCAATCGCCATTTTAACCAAATCAATAGATAAGAATGTCGTAGCATTGCCCGGGCCGCCGCCCGTCACCACAAAAGGTTCCGTATAAATCATAAAGCTATCCATGAAACGCAACAAGATAGCGATCAGTAACACCCCTTTCATTTTAGGAAGTTCAATATAAAAAAAGACATTCCATTGACTGGCCTGATCAATTTTCGCGGCTTGGTAATAGGCATCTGGTATTGATTTAAGCCCCGCATAACAAAGCAATACCACCAATGAAGTCCAATGCCAGACATCCATAATGATGATGGTGAACCACGCGGCACCCGCATTTTGAGTGTAATTATAATCTATTCCCATCTGGTCGAGGCTATAGCCGAGAAGCCCAATGTCAATGCGACCAAAAATTTGCCAAATTGTTCCCACCACATTCCACGGTATTAGCAAAGGAAGGGCGACGAGTACCAAACAAAGCGAAGACCATAGACCATTTTTCTTGGGCATATGCAATGCCACAAAAATTCCCAAGGGAACTTCAATGGCTAAAATAATTGCCGTAAAGATCGCTTGGCGCGCTAAGGCATCATGGACGCGTTCGGACTGTAATATATCTTCAAACCATTCTAAGCCAACCCAGAAAAACTCATTATTGCCAAAGGTATCTTGGACGGAATAATTAACAACAGTCATCAATGGGATCACGGCGGAAAATGCCACCAACACTAAAACCGGCAGCACCATAAACCATGCTTTTTGATTGGGCGTTTTTCTCATGGGCTCACCAACCAGTTATCGGCGTAAAGGTTAATCTGGGTTTTATCAAAACTGACATATTTCATATCATCGCAAATTTCAGTACCTTCTTGGACAATAATATTTATCGGATAATCATAGTGAGCAGCTCTAACAATTTTATAATGACCAACATCTTCAATTGCCGTGATGGTAACGGGAAGTCCTGTTGGTTGATTGCTTAGCGTAACAAATTCAGGGCGCACGCCAATTTCCATTTTGCCGATCTGTTGTTGATAAGTGACATTCAAGGTAATTTCATG
>CALDNY010000339.1 GCA_937914685.1 uncultured Kordiimonadaceae bacterium | reverse complement strand
AGCAATGTGATTTTCTTCTAATATTTTTAGAACCCCGACATGGGCCGCGCCGCGAGCGCCGCCACCCGAAAGAACCAAACCAATTTTAGGTCTTTTGATTTCATCACTTTGTGCGAAGGTCGAACAATTGAACAGAAAACTTATGAAAACAAAGCAAACGAAATGAAGGTTGAAAATTATTTTATTCAATTTAACGTCTCCTTTCTCAAAAAGCTCTCGTAAATCATTATCCCTCTATTTAATCACTGGGTTTGATATTGCACTTTGCCGCCAATGATTGTCATAAGGACTTTAGTATCCATGATTTTTTCTGGAGCAATTTCAAAAACATTATCGCTTATAATCACTAAATCCGCCAATTTGCCAACTTCGATAGTGCCAAGGTCATTTTCTTGAAAACCAGCCCATGCATTATTGATGGTATAGGCTTTAACCGCCTGCTCCACAGTGATCCGTTGGCTTGGAACCCAACCATCAGGGTTTTTACCGTCCAAAGTGCGGCGGGTAACGGCGGCATAAATACCGCTTAATGGCTCAAGCGGGGCTACGGACCAATCAGAACCAAATGTGACCATTGCCCCCGCATCAAATAATGATTTAAAAGGGTAGGTTTGTTCTAGCCGAGCTTTACCAATGCGTTTTTCCGCCCACCGTCCATCATCAATAGCATGATAGGGCTGTACGGAGGCAACAACACCGAGTTCCTTAAATTTCTTAATAGCACTAGGGGTTAAATGTTGGGCATGCTCGATGCGCGCACGGTGACCTTTAGCCCCTATTTCTTCGAATATTTTCATAATTTCATCATTGGTTCTATCACCGATGCCATGAATAGCCAGTTGAAAGCCATAAGCTTGAGATTCCTGCAAGCTTTTCTTTAAGACTTCCATCTTCATCAGAGGATATCCACTTGTATCCGGCTCATCAGTATAAGGATCATAAAACCATGCTGTGGTACTGCCAAGCGATCCGTCAACTAATTCCTTAACGCCGCCAAAACGTAACCAATTATCACCTTTACCTTCTTTTTCGATCATTTTAGCAAGCTTGTGACGGTTGGCAATATAAGGAAAATAATATGTCCTAATTTTAAGACGCCCTTCTGCCTTGGCTTTTTTGAATAATTCGATATTCTCCCAAGTTCCCATATTATGAATTTGCGTGACACCGTTTTCCAGAGCCTCTTGAATACCTGCATCAAAAGTTCTTGTCGCCTGTTCCTCACTAAGAGCGGGCATAATAGCAAAGACAAGGTTCATGGCATTGTCTTTTAAAACACCCGTAGCTTCGCCGGTTTCTATATCACGAACAATAAGCCCTCCCTCAGGGTCTGGGGTATCTTTTGTTATTTTCGCAAGTTTAAGGACGAGGGAATTGGCGATGGCCATATGACCATCTGTGCGTAATAAAAATAGTGGATTATCTTGGGTATCTTGATCAATCCAATCTTTGCGAGGCAGACTTCCCCCCCACGCTTCATGGTCCCATAAGCCGCCGGTAATCCATTCGTTTTTGGGCGTCTTTGCGGCGTAATCTTTAACCGTTTTTATAAATTCCGCAGTCGTTTTTGTATATTGAGTTTTGATACTGATTAAAGAGGCGGAACCATCCATAAAATGGGTATGATTATCAATAAAACCGGGAAGAACCAGCTTGTTATGAGCATCAATGATTTCTGCCTTTGAATATTTATCCCTTAATTCAGACGCTTTTCCAACGGCAATAATTCTATCGTCTTTAATAACAATGGTATCGGCCCACGGCTGGGCTTCATTGCCAGTCCATACTTTAGCATTGGTAATGATTTTATCTTGGGCATTCACAGCCAATGAAAAGATAAAAAACGCCGCGCATGTGAAAAGTGTCTTGATAAAAAATTTCATATGATAATCCTTATTCTTTTGCATTTAATTTATTTCAGGCAACAACTTAAAGCACATAATCCTTAACGCCAAGCAGCCTTAGAGGTTCCGTCTCGCCTTGGGTCGGCACTACCCGTCCATTGGCCATTTTGTTTTGCCAACGCATGAATCCCACCAAAATAAGGATCATATTGATTATCCGATACGCCGTAAGCAGGGCGTACTATATCATAGCCATATTTAGCTAACCCCTTTAACAGATCATTAGATAGCATTGGTCCTTCGATATAAGCCTTGTTTTCTGGCACCACATGAACACGGTATGCGGCCACCGCCTTTTTAATATCGGCTTCGACATCAATCCAATAGCTAGAAACTTGGGCAACAGCAGAAATAATCCGCGCACTGGCAGGACTTCCTAATACCATGACAGGCTCACCATCTTTTTTAATAATTGTTCCTGTCATAGAACTAAGCGGCATCTCGTTTTCTTTTAAGACATAGGGTGAACCATCATCATTTAAGCGAAAAGATTGCATATAATTATTATAAAGAAACCCAAGCTTGGGATGGACCGTTAAGGACCCGAAATAATTATCTATGCTTTGGGTAACGGCAATGGCATTGCCTTGTCCGTCAATTACTGAAAAATGTGTGGTCTCGCCGCCAATTTGCTTTTTATAGTGATCAATCATCCGTTCTGCTTCTGCTTTGGATAATTTTATACTTATATTATCATCATAATCATAAAAGCTGGGAACAGGGTCATTTATTCGTGTGCTGTGGCCAAGGCGCATGGCGTTTAAAAGAGCTATTTTTCGGTCCGCATCATCTTTGTTAATAGCGTGTGGTGTTTCTGCCTCTAATAGATTGAGGATTTGCAACATGATCCATCCGCCAAAAGGCGGCGGTAAACTGATCACTTCATAGCCGCGATATGTGGATTTTATTGGTTCGACGATTTTGGGTTCAGGAAAATTAGCCAGATCATCTGCGGTGATCCATCCACCATTTTCAGCCATGTCTTTGGCAATTTCTGCGGCTATTTCACCGCTGTAGAAATCTTCTGCGCCGTACTTTGCAATACGAGCCATAGTTTTAGCCATAATGGGTTGGCGAAATATTTCACCTAACTGATAAGGAAGGCCATTTGGTTTTAAGAAAATATCAGCGGCTTCTTTTTGTCCTTTAAGACCCATGCCATAATAATTCAATGCTTTTTGGCGAAAAGGCCCCACTTTAAAGCCATCGGTTAATATTTTTACGGATGGATTGACCAATTGTTGCCAACTTAAAGCACCACTGCCATAATTTTTATGGGTAAAGGATAATACTTTTAAATTTGATGGAATGGTTGATGCGGTGCGTCCGCCGACCAATTGTGCGCGGGTTACTGTCTGTGGAATTTTTGCCGGTGATAATGTCGTGCCGTGAATAACAAACGGCTCACCGTTTGCAGGTTGCACCAACATTACCGTTTGACCCGCAATACCAGAACTAGAAGGTTCGCTCGCACCAAGGGCCAAAGATATGGCAACGGCGGCGTCATATGCATTGCCGCCTTGTTCTAATATTTTAACCCCAACATCGGTGGCTTCGGGTGAAGCGGAGGATACATAGCCTGCGAATTTTTTTTCCTGCGCGATTGCCTGCCCGCTGATCAAAACCATTAAAATGAGCCCGAAAAAAGCCCTTAGCCAAATAAACATATCTTTCCCTTTAATTTCTTTCCCTTTAATTTGATATGTTATTTATTGGGCATATTCATTCATAATGCAATGCATTAATGGGATTGGTTCTGGCTATTTTATAAGCATGGGTGGCAACGGTTACCCATGATAATATAAGTCCAACAGCACCAGCCATGACAAGAATGCCGTAAGGTATTGCTATGCGGTCTTCGAAAAAATCTAAATAGGTCGTTGAAGCCAAATAAGCAAATGCGAGGGCGATAGGAGTGGCCCAGACCACAGGCTTTGAGAATTGCCAGATCAGTAATTTAATGATCTGCAATGGACTAGCCCCGAGAATTTTACGGATGCCGATTTCTTTGGTGCGCTGTTCTGCCATAAAGGCCGCAAGACCAAAAAGACCGATCAACGCCAATAGAAGGGCAAATCCGGCAAAAGCTGCAAGGGATTTTGAGGCCATTTCAAAAATCTCATAGACATCCTGAAATCTTTCATTCAAGAACCTTCCTTTCATTGGATAATCGGGAATGACACGTTTCCATGTCTCTTTAATATCTGTGATGGTTTGCGCTGTTGCAGTGCTTGATAATTTGATCGACGCTGTACGGTAAGAGGCGGGGCGAATAAACATGATAAACGGTTTAATCTTATTATGAAGGCCCAGAATATTTTGATTTTTGACAACACCAACAATGGTATAGGTAGTGATACCGCGCGCGCCTTCGTCTTCATAAAAAGGCTTGCCTATGGCTTGCTCAGGGCTCAGAAATCCAAGTTTTTGCACGGAAAGCTCATTGACCAACACATTGACTTTATGATTGGCTCTGACATGAGTATCAAGGGCAACATCAAGGGCCACTGCTCTACCAGCAACAAGCGGTATATTATAGGTTTTTAGAAACTCCTGATCAATAACCAGTTGATTGATATTAAAGCCCGCAGAGAAGTCATTAATAATGCTCGTGGCCGTAAACATATTTTGATATGATTCATAAGGAACTTGAGAGGAAAGTGTGAAATTTTCAACGCCAGAAATTTTTAACATCTCATTTCGGAGTATCTCGTGGCGTCCATTAGTTTGTTCAACACTTAATCCATCAAGGGTATAAATTTGATCTTTGGGGAAAATATTACTGCTTTCTTCGACCATTTTATTTTGGCTATAAACGACGAGCACCAGTGCCAACATAAAGACAGAAATTGTAAATTGAACGCTGATCATCAGCCCTCTAACCCATGTGGCGGCGCGGCTTTTACGGGCGGTATCGCGCAACGCTTCAATGGGGCTGGTTTTGGTGATCAAATAGGCGGGATAGGCACCGGATAAAACGCCAACAAAAAGCGTCGTTAACAGCAACCACGGCAGAGTAGTAAGATAGTCTATGGTCAAAATTTTCCCTGTAAAAGCATTGAACGTAGGAATGATAAGCTCTAGCAAACTTAAGGCGACAATCATGGCGAATACGGTAATAGTCATGCTTTCAACAATGAACTGGGTTAAAAGTTGCACTGGCCCCGCACCAAGCGTTTTGCGAAGGCCGACTTCGCGCGCTCGTCCCATCGACTGCGCTGTGGCAAGGTTGGTGTAATTAACACACGCAATGATCAGAACCAAAAGGCCAAGCATTTCAACAACGGAGATAACGGGAATTCCAACGGATATCCAAACCGCCATATTGGCCTCCACCAAATGACGGACCGGTATGGATATAATATCTTTTTTCTTTTGTGGTGTATAATGACGCTCGTAAAGACCGTTGACTTGATTTTTCAGCCACTGTCCATCCAAGTGAGCAGGAAGCATTACATAAGTCATATTCCCAGAGGAAAGATTCCCCCAATTTTCGTCTGGGTTGTCGTCGGTAATTTTTTCCATGGCACTTATGGGAGCAATTATTTCAAAGGGTAAATCAACGACAATTTGGGAATTAAAATGAGTATTTGCAGGTAAATCTTTAATCACGGCACTGACCGTCAGATCATGGTTATGTTCTATCGTTATGGTTTTACCCATTGGGTTTTGATCTTTAAAATATTTTTTTGCCATACTCTGGGTGATCACAGCACCGCTAGAATTAATTAAAGCCGAACTATTGCCGTAAATATAATCAAAGTCGAAAATTTGTAAAAATTCAGGGTCGGCAAAACGAAGCGTCTGATAATAGCTATCTTCCCCTACAGTCAGAAGAAAATTTCTAGCAATGGTTCTAGCAATGGCATCAATTTCTGACTGTTCGGTTTTAAGCAGTGGTGTTACTGCTGAATATACAGTGTTAATTTCTGTTGTGCCGTTACCTTCTGTTTCTGGTGGGAACATAGAACCCAATGTGTAAATGCGATCCGATTTTTTGAAAAAAGCGTCATAGGAATATTCGTAATTAGCCAGCAACCCGCCAAAAATATATATGGCCAATCCCATGGCGAGCCCGGCAATGTTAATGACAGCATATAACTTGTTTCTTGCAATATTTCGAAAGGCGACCTTTATATAATTTTTGAGCATGATCCGTCTCCCTATTTTATGTTTTATTTTTTGTTCCCGTTATTGCTCTTGCAATCCCATAAAACTATTCATAATGAAGCGCATTTATCGGGTTCGTCTTGGCAATCTTAAAGGCGTGGGTAGCAACCGTTGCCCACGAAAGAACCAGTCCGCCAATACCGGCACCGATCAGCATGCCGTACGGCAAACTGATGCGTTCGGCAAAAAATTCCAAATACGAGCTAGACGCAAAATAAGCCAGACCCAGGGCAATAGGCGTCGACCAAAATACCGGTTTTGAAAATTGCCAAATCAACAATTGTACAATCTGATTATTGCTGGCACCGAGCACTTTACGGATGCCAATTTCCTTGGTGCGTTGCTCGGCCATAAAAGCGGCTAGGCCAAACAGTCCAATCGCCGCAAGAAACAGTGCAAATAATGCAAATGCCGCCAGCGATTTAGTGGCCATGTCAAAAATCATATAGACCATTTGGAAAGTTTCATCGAGGAATTTGCCCTGCATGGGATAATCTGGATAAACTTGTTCCCATACGTCTTCGATATCCTTGACAATACTTACGGGCGCATTTTTTGATATTTTTACGGACGCAAGACGGTAGGAAGAATCTCTCATGAAAAAGAAGAACGGTTTTACCACATTGAATAGCCCGAGAATATTTCGGTCCTCAAGCACGCCAACGATGGTGTAAGTGGTAATACCTTTCTCACCTTCATCTTCATAGAAGACCTGTCCAATGGCCGCTTGTGGTGAGGCAAAGCCAATTGCTTTGACCGCTATTTCATTGAGCAGCACATTAACCGCGCCACGTTCCCTGATATGGGTATCCATGGCAATATCACGTGAAATGTTGCGCCCTGCAACCACTGGAATATTATAGGCATCGATAAAATGATCATCAATATTAAGTTGGTTAAAGTTGACCGCAGAGCTGAAATCATTAAGGATCATTGAGGCCTTGATCATACTGTTAGTTTGTTCATAGGGCACTTGAGAAGAAAGAGTGAAATTTTCAATATACGGAAGTTTCATCAGTTCATTTCTAAGAACTTCATGACGGTCTTCCATTTGATCTACGTTTAAGCGGTCAAGAGTATAAATTTGGTCTTTGGGAAATATCTTACTGCTTTCCTCGACCTGTGCATTTTGTGCATAAACCACCAAAACAGAGGCGAGGATACTGACCGAAATTGTAAATTGGACGCCGATCATAATCGCTCGAACCCATGTTGCTGATCGTCCCTTGCGCGCAGTATCTCTAATCGCTTCGATAGGGTTTGTTTTGGTGATCAAATAAGCGGGATAAGCCCCAGCAAGTACACCAACGCTAATTGTCGTCGTCAGCAACCAAGGAAGAGTGGATAAATAATTAACACTGAGTATTTTACCCGTTGCCGAATTAAACAGCGGAATGATCAGCTCTAATGCCGCAAGGGCAAGTATCATAGCAAATAAACTGATCGCCAAGCTTTCAGTAATGAATTGTGATAGCAGTTGAAGGCGACTAGCGCCAAGAACTTTACGTAATCCCACTTCACGGGCACGCCCCATAGATTGCGCAGTGGCAAGGTTAGTATAATTAACACAGGCAATGACTAGGACCATAAATCCAAGCATTTCAACCACCGTTATGACAGGGATACCAAGCATGTCCCATATTGCCGTATTAGCATCAATCATCTGACGGACAATGAAACCATTGAGAAACTCTTTTTGTTCATCCGGCATGTGACGTTCATAAATACCGTCCATCTGCGTTTGCAACCATTCCTGATCAAGCGATGGAGGCAACATGACATAGGTTAGATTTCCCATTGACGTGTCCCCCCAATTGGTATCAGGCTGAAAATCAGTGATGCGCTCCATAGCGTTCATGGGAATAAGGATACTTAGTGGAACACTCATTACAATTTGCGAATTAAAATGAGAGTTAGCGGGAACGTCATGGATCAGGGCTGCCACAGTGAGATCATGTTCATGATCAAGAGTAATGGATTTGCCAATCGGATTTTCATCGCCGAAATATTTTTCGGCGATGCTTTGGGTTATGAGGATGCCAGTTGATCCGTCGAGCGCGGATGCGTCACCGTAAATATAGTCAAAATTAAAAATCTGTAGAAGCTCTGGGTCGGCAAAACGCACGCTTTGATAAAAATTATTATCACCAATCGAAATAAGAAACTCTCTCCTAATGGTTCTAGCGACGGCTTCGACTTCACTTAGATCAGCCTTAATGACTGGACCAGCACCTGCTTGGACGCTATCAATTTGGCTAACACCAATATTTGCCTCCGCATTGACATCACCGCGGATTGTATAAACCCGTGCCGAATTTTCAAAAAAGGCGTCATGGGTATATTCGTAAGTTGATAACAGACCACCAAAAATATATATGGCCAATCCCATGGCGAGGCCGACAATGTTAATGACGGCATATAACTTGTTTCTCGCAATATTTCGAAAGGCGACCTTTATATAATTTTTGAACATTACCAATCTTCCTACTTTATGTTTTGTTCCCAGTATTTCTATTGCAATCCCATGGAACGCGCTCAGGGCTGCTATTCATAGTGAAGTGCTTTAATAGGGTTGGTTCTAGCGATTTTTATGGCGTGGCTAGCAACCGTTACCCATGACAATAATAATCCGCCGATGCCAGCACCGATTAATATTGAAAAAGGAATACCAATGCGATCATCAAAAAATTCAAGATAAAGGTTTGATACAAAATAAGCCGCCGCGAGCGCAACTGGCGTTGCCCAGATCACTGGCTTTGAAAACTGCCAAATCAGTAATTTGACAATCTGAACTGTATTAGCCCCCATTACTTTTCGTAGACCAATTTCTTTTGTTCTTTGTTCC
>CALDNY010000338.1 GCA_937914685.1 uncultured Kordiimonadaceae bacterium | reverse complement strand
CATCTCTAAACTTGTAATATCAAACTAGAAAATAGGCCTTATGCTGAGGTCTCAACATGAATATTCTCGGCATTAAAATATTTAAAGAGGCCCATTGCTTGAAACATTTTATAAGTATCGCCATTATGAATTTTAATTTCCATGGTATTTTTTTCCGGTAACGATTTAAAAACACCTTCCAATCCAGCCGTAATACTTAGGTCTAAAGAGACAATATCTTCTAAATCCAAAACAATATGATTATATTTTGATAGGGCCTGATTGATCAGGCTGAGCAAATCTTTGGTGACGCTATAATTGAGGCTGCCGCTTAATTTTATAGTGGCACTATTGCTATTTTCTGGCGTCACATGGGCTATATTATCGATATTTTCGGCTTTACTTTTCGCCTTATCAAAATATTGGATTTGACTTAATTGGCTTTGATGCATCTTTTTTGAATAAATCATATGAGAAAGAATTAACCCTAAACCGATTGAGGTAACAAGATCAGAAAAAATCGTCAAGGCCAGCACGGACAGCATCAAAAAAACTTTATCTTTTGGATAGACTTTAATTTTAGCAATGAATTGCCAATCTATAATATCAAAGCCAACTTTAAGTAAGATCCCTGCTAAAACACAAAGCGGTATTTTTTCAGCACTATCGCCCATAAAGAAGACAATGATCAGGATAATAATCGCATGCACCATCCCTGATAGTCGGGTTTTAGCACCGGATTTTATATTGACCACAGTTCTCATAGTCGCCCCCGCACCCGCCAAGCCCCCCATAAGCCCAACCAAACTATTACCAATGCCTTGGCCTATTAATTCTTTATTGGAATTATGGTTTTGCTTGGTCATTTTATCGCCAACCGTTGATGTTAAGAGCGTATCAATGGAACCTAATAAGGCTAACATAAAAGCGGATGTGATAATTTCCGGCCAAAGATCAAGCGGCAATGAGAAACTTTTAATCATTGGTATCACAGATGAAATTTCTCCTATTTTTTTAAGATCAGGGAAGAAATATAGTGCAGCAATAGTCCCTATAATCAGTGCAAATAAAGTGGAGGGAATATAATTATTGAGCTTTTTAGGATAGAGTATAATAACAAGAAAACTAGACAATCCGATGATTAATGATGGCATATTAATATTTGAAATCGCATCAGGAATAGAGGCAAACACATCAACAAGTCCGTTATGGCCCGAATAATCCCCTAAAATAGGCAGGATTTCCATAAGAATAATGATACAACCAATACCTGTCATAAAAACAGAAATTACCGGCAAAGGTACATAATTAATATAGGCGCCAAAACGAAATATGCCGAATAAAATTTGAACTATTCCGCACAAAATAATAATCGCAAATATAATATCAGTATTTCCAGAATATTTTAAGGCAAGCCCCGCAACAACCACCGTCATAGGACCCGTTGGTCCAGATATCTGCATCGGTGTACCGCCTAATAATGAAGCCACAAAACCCAAAATAATCGCGCCATATAAACCCGCAGAGGGGCCCAAGCCAGAGGCAAAGCCGAAGGCTAAAGCAAGGGGAAGTGCTACTATTGCTGACGTTAAGCCGCCAAATAAGTCATATTTTATCTGTTTAAAAGTTGCTTTCATATTCTTATTCTAATTTATTCATAATTGAAGACGTCCCAGTCATAAAGCAACCTGCCACTCTTGCTTATAGTAAGAATGAACTGAAAAAGTCGATTGAACTTTTATTAGTTGGTTTTATTTCTATTGCAATAAATCTATACGCTCATAGTTTGAATAGGCCTTATATTACAGTTAAATGCAATTTCTTTTCATTATTACATTTATCTTTGAAATAAAATTTGTCATAGTAAATACGCCTACAATTGAAAATTTTTATATCTCGTAATGCTACAAGCGGAAATTGAATGTCAGCGACTGTTAGAAAAAGTAATATTGGCTTCGGAATTGTATTTCTCAATATAGGCTTATTTCTTTTTGTTCTTGGTATGGGTATGTATATACCTGCCATCGTTGATGCCTATGCAGATAACGCAGACTGGCAAATTTTTGCTGTTTGTGCATCCTTTGTCTCATTCCTTGGCGGTCTTCTTTTCTTTTCCAATAAAGCCAATTATAAATCCATGTCAATTAAACAAGGTTTTCTGATCACTACCTCAACATGGGTGGCAATTCCATTATTTGGTTCGCTTCCTTTTATGTTCTCTGATCTTAATTTAAGCTTCACAGACGCTTTTTTTGAGGCCATGTCAGGGGTAACAACAACAGGATCAACCGTTATTACCGGCTTAGATGACTTGCCGCCGGGTATTTTATTGTGGCGTAGTTTATTACAATGGTTTGGTGGCGTTGGTATCATTGCGATGGGAGTTGCGATCATGCCTGTTCTTAAAGTGGGGGGAATGCAATTATTTCGGGTCGAAGCCTTTGATGTCAGCACCAATTTTATTCCACGGTCCGCCAGGCTCGCCGCCTTGCTTTCCATATTATACCTTGGATTAACTTTAATTTGTGCTGTGGTTTTATGGATCGCTGGCATGTCAGCATTTGATGCGGCATGTCATGCCTTTACGACCCTCTCAACGGGTGGTTTTTCCACATCCGATAATTCCGTAGGACATTTTGACAGTGCCTTAATAGACTATGCCTTAGCATTCTTCATGCTGATCGGTAGTATGCCTTTTATTTTATATTTAAAGCTACTCGCAGGCCATCCCCTTAACCTTTTTAAAGACACCCAAGTGCGTGGATTTTTTTTGGTGCTTTTTATGATTATAGCGCCACTATCAATTTGGCTTTATATAACAAGTGATTATGGCATTTTCCAATCCATACGATATAGCTTATTCAATGTTGTCTCTGTGATAACGGGGACTGGATTTGTTTCCACCGATTATACTTCATGGGGTAAATTATCGGTTTATGTTTTCTTTTTTGTCATGTTTATCGGTGGTTGTTCCGGGTCAACCTCCTGTGGAATAAAAATATTTCGCTTTCAAATAATGTATTTAAGCATCAAAGCACATATGAAACAGTGGATTTGGCCCAGAGGCATTTTTCTAGCAAAATATAATAATCAAAATATTAGTGAAAATATTTCAAGCTCCGTTTTTATTTTTATATTCTTATTTGCTTTAAGTTTACTGCTGATAACTTTTGCCCTGACATTAGTGGGGCTTGATTTTGCCACCGCAATATCTGGCGCTGGCACCGCATTATCAAATGTCGGACCAGGAATTGGCTCAATCATTGGACCTTCTGGTACTTTTCAAACTCTGCCCGATACGGCAAAATGGATACTGACTTTTGCTATGCTGCTTGGTCGTTTGGAAATATTCTCGGTACTCGTATTATTATCGCCCGTATTTTGGAGCCGGTAAAGTCGAATTATTTACACACTCTCTTCCATTGATACTTATTACTATTGGTATCTAAAACCTGTTTCATTTCGCAGCTTGTCATTCCAGGTGGTGGTAATGTGAGGGGCTCTATAGGCTTAATATTTGGAGGCGCAAAAGGGCAAATCTTTGACGCACAAATAGGCTTTATATCAATACTACTCGTGCAAATTGCTTCTACTTCTCCATTGACACAATGACATTGACAAGTGGCGAAACTGTCACTTTGAGCCATTAGAAAAGCAAATATAGCGACAATTAAAATACGCATTCATTCTCCCTTCGCGTTCATATTATGACCGTGTCTGCTTTGCGCTTCGATGAAGACGCGTTTTATTTGAGGATGTATCTGTTTTATTTTCTGTTCAAATTCAGTGATGATACTTTCCACCTCACCAGCACTGATACTATTTTTAAAATCTAAACTTAGATTAAGTAATATATCATTCGGGCCTAAATGCATGGTCAATACTTCGTTGACATTATCCACTTTGGGGTGATTATCAAATAAGTTTGCAATATTTTGAACCAAAATAGGATCCGCGGCTTCACCGATCAGTAAACTTTTACATTCATACGCAAGCAAGCCCGCCGTTGAGGCTAGTATTAAGCCAATGAAGACCGACGCGATCCCATCAGCCTCTTTAATGTCATAATAATCACCGATGAATAAACCTATAACCGCCACCGCTAAACCGAGCAAAGCCGCCGTATCTTCGAATAGTATGGCAAATAAACTAGGGTCCTTGCTCTCATGAATGGCATCAACCATGGAAAGGTCACCGCGGCGAGCGTTAAATTCCTGATAGGCCATTTTCCACGGATAGGCTTCAAATATAATCGCCACACTAAGGACGATATAATTGATATAAATATCGTTAATTTCAGCGGGATTGATTATTTTATTAAGCCCTTCATAAATAGAGACCCCCGCCCCCACGGCAAAAACCATCATGGCGACAATGAAGCTCCAAAAATATAATTCCATACCATAACCAAAAGGGTGTACTTTATCCGCATCTTTTGAAGATTTTTTTATACCGTATAAAAGAAGCATTTGATTACCACAATCAACCATACTGTGGATAGCTTCCGAGAACATAGCCGATGAATTGGTCCAAATGGCCGCGCTCAGCTTGGTTATGAATATGAGAAAATTGCCGATAAGAGCAGCAAAAATTACTTTTTTTGAAGAATGTACAGACATTTCTAATCTTTACACTAAAGTTGCTATGAATTCACCTTTATAATAAGATCTTTCAAAAATCATAAAAGAGAAAATAATATAATTAAAAATTAATTTGTCTGATATATACTAAAAACCATGATTCAGAACCTTGAAGATCAATCACCCCTAGACCCCGAACATATGCTTAAATGGTATGTGGAATGCGGTGTTGATGAATGCATTTCTGACAACACAACAAACTGGTTTGAAGAGCAGGATAAAACATCTTTAAAACAAATAGTTACCCCTAATCAGCCTACGGCGCAAAAACGTCAGGCTGTGCCAACGCTCGCCTCTAACAAAGACATTATTATCGGCGCAGAGAAAGTCGCTGCCGCTTGCACAAACTTAGAGGAATTAAATCAAGCGATTCTATCTTTTGAGGGGTGTAGTTTAAAAAACACCGCTTCAAACACAGTTTTTTCAGATGGCAATAGATCAAGTCAAATCATGGTGATCGGTGAAGCTCCTGGCGATCTTGAAGATAAAATAGGCAAACCCTTCATTAGTGAAGATGAAGGGCTATTGCTTGATAAAATGTTCGCCGCCATTGATTTATCAAGAGAAAAAGATTTTTATATCACCAATGTTATTCCGTGGCGTCCACCAGGAAATCGCAAACCTACCGACAGCGAATGTGCTATGTGTCTGCCGTTTCTAAAGCGCCATATTGAACTTTTCAATCCTAAATTAATCATCACAATTGGTGGTGTTAGCGCATCATACTTGCTCAATGAAAAGGCAGGCATTACAAAATTGCGCGGATCGTGGAAAGAATACGAAGTTAATGATCAAAGCAATAAAATACCGCTTATGCCCCTCTTACACCCTGCATATCTAATAAAACACCCCCATTATAAAAAACAAACTTGGCATGATCTTCTCAATATTAAAGAAAGATTAGCCAGTATAATATTATGATAAAATACAGCCTCATTATATTTGCCATATTTGGTTTTAATTGTGCTTTTGCGCAAAATACACAAACGACAGCCACATCGCTCTCTACATCCTCTGCTTCGGACAGTGCTGTTTTTGAGCAGGAGTTTAATTTAGAGCCTCTCTCCCTAGATGATGTTGAAGCCTACCGCACTATTTTTTCAGAACAAAACCGCGGCAGATGGAAACAGGCAGACCGTCAAATTAAAAAAATATCCAATAAATTGCTTATGGGACATGTTTATTATCAACGTTATATGCATGCAACAGCCTATACCTCTAGTTATAATGAACTTAAGGCATGGATGAAAAATTATGGCGACCTTCCTGGCGCACAGCGAATTTATGATCTGGCAAAACGTAAAAATGGCGGCGAAACTAATGGCCTGATGCAACCGATGACGGGCACAGCCTATTCATTTCCAGCCGATAAACCAACACCACCGCCGCGCAATGCCACCGTTCAACCCGACTTTAAAAACACACCTCAGGTAAAGCCCGTTGTGGAAAGTGCCGTCCTTAAACGCAAACGTCAACAACGGCGCGATATTGCTAGTTTAAATAGAAGCATTGCCAAATACCTACGTCAACATAAGCCTGACCGTGCCGAAAAACGCCTGTGGGCCTTTGTTGAGCGCGATCTTCTTAATCAACGTGAAATTGACAATCAACTTTCCAAAATCGCCAATGAATATTATCTGACCAATCAAGATGATAAAGCGTTAGCGCTGGCCCAATATGCTAGCCGTTCGCGTGAATATGTATCGCAAGCTGACTGGATCGCGGGTCTTGCCGCATGGCGTCTTGGTGATTGTTCAGCCTCCGCCATCCATTTTGATCATGTCGCTAATTCTGCAGTAGCCGGAGACTGGACCGCCGCTGCGGGGGCATATTGGGCGTCACGGGCCAGCCTTGTTTGTCGCCAACCAGAACAAGTTTCAAAATACCTTAAAAAAGCGGCTCAATTTAAGCGGACATTTTACGGTATCATTGCCGCCCGTCAATTAGGGGTCGAGCCTGAATTAAATTGGAGCGTGCCGGAATTTACCGATCGTCATTACCGCGAACTTAAAAGCCTATCTTCTGTTCACCGCGCCATCGCCTTGGCCCAAGTCGGGGAAAATACATTGGCCGATATGGAACTTAGTACCGCATGGAGCAATACCCGTGATAGCCAACATAATTCCCTGCTTGGTCTTGCCGCCCGATTAGGCCTTGCGGCAACCCAATTAAAAATCGGCCTAATTGAAGAGCAAAAACGCATCGCCGCCCTTGATAGTACTTTATATCCTGTCCCATATATCACACCAGAAGGCGGTTACACCCTTGATAAAGCATTACTTTTTGCCATGATCCGTCAAGAAAGCGGTTTCAACAGTTGGGCCAAAAGCAATGTTGGTGCGCGCGGCCTTATGCAGTTGATGATGGGGGCAGCGGGCGATATGTCCAATGATCGTCGCTTACGGCGTATTAAACTTGATGATCCCCGATATAATATGTCTTTGGGGCAAAAATATATGAAAACCATGCTCGGCAAGCATTTTGCCGACGGCAATTTATTTAAATCCTTAACCGCTTATAACGCCGGGCCTGGCAATATGCAAAAATGGATTAGAAAAACCAATTTTCAAGACGATCCATTGCTTTATATCGAAAGCATTCCTGCCCGCGAAACCCGAATTTATATTGAACGGGTTTTTAGCAATATGTGGATTTATCGTATGCGTATGGGACAGAATATCCCAACCTTGGATTATGTGGCTTCTGGCAAATGGCCCATTTATAGCCCCCAAGATAATTTAAAATCTGTTTCTAACAATAATATGAGCGCCCAATATGCCAATAGATAAGACTAAACAGTTTTTACCGCTTAATATTGCGATCCTTACTTTATCGGACAGCCGCAGCTTGGAAAATGATATTTCCGGCCAAGTTCTGGTCGATCGTTTAATGGCTGCAGGGCATTCATTAGCAGACCGCGCCATCATCAAAGACGAAAAAGACGTTCTGAAGGCCCAGTTACAAAAATGGATCGCCGATGATAATATTGAAGTGATTATTTCGACAGGCGGCACAGGGCTGACCGGACGGGATATTACACCAGAAATATTCCACCAACTTTACGACAAAGAAATCGAAGGCTTCGGTGAAATATTTCGCCATATTTCCTATAAATTAATCGGCACATCGACCTTGCAATCCCGCGCCACAGGCGGTGTCGCCAATGGTACTTATATGTTCGCCGTCCCCGGTTCTCCCGGTGCCTGTAAAGACGCATGGGATCATATTTTCGCCGAGCAATTAGACATCAGGTTTAGGCCCTGCAATTTCGCTGAAATGATGCCAAGACTAAAGGAGGTTTGAGATAATTTTTGAAAATATATATTTTAATGTTCTGGTTATTTGTTTTTTCGGCCTCGCCTAGCCCCGCGCAAAATTCTTCTGTGATTATTTTTTCCGCCCCATGGGCTGGAAAAGGCACCACCCTTATCATGGATCATCACACCCACACCACAGTATCTGATGGTAGTTTGAGCCAAAGAAAACTAGTCAAATTAGCCGTAAAATCAAGCTGTAACATATTGGTCATTACCGATCATTCCCATAAAAAAGAAACGGCAAGTTGGGAAAAATTAAGTGAAATTTTTGCATTACGCCTAGAAAACCCAGATTTGCTTTTATTTGCAGGGATAGAGATTAACATGCCCTCTTATAATGGCCGTGAACATGTAACCGCTTTTACCATGCCCCAATCTGAAACTATAGTCCTTCCCTCTCTGCGCATTGTCGCCGAAATGTATAATAAAAAGAATGAGAAAAAAGAGACCGATAGAAGTCAAGACCGCAACTTACTTAGTCGCGTTAATGAACTGACCGCTAATGGTGCCGATATTGTCATGATTTATAATCACCCAAGCCGTAAAGATAAAACCTCTGCTGAAAATATAGATGATTTATTGGCATGGAATAGTATGTCGCCAAACTTCATTGGATTTGGAGGCGCACCGGGCCACCAAAAGGCTAAGCACAATGGCTATTATGAACATTCTATCAAAACCGTCGACCGTTGGGACCCCATGGTTAGCCAAGTAGGCGGCGTCTGGGATCAAATGCTTAATGACGGTTACCAATTTTGGGGTGCTATTGCAGGGTCAGATTACCATGGCAACGGGGGCGACTATGCTCCTTGCTCTTTTTCCCGCACTCATGTTGAAGTTTCAGAGCCAAGTTACGCCGCAGTGATCGCGGCTTTACGCGCAGGAACCTTTGGGCTGATCACGGCAATATTCTTAATAAATTTGCATTTTCAGCAAAAATGGAAGGGCTTGATACCCCCCTCTATCCCGGTTCTATCGCGCAAT
>CALDNY010000337.1 GCA_937914685.1 uncultured Kordiimonadaceae bacterium | reverse complement strand
GCGTACTTCGCGCACGGGTACACCGTATCCTGTTGGTGCGCCTTTAAGGTCTGGGTCGGTGGAAAAACTATATTGAGTTTTAGCCATACAAATCGGAAGATGCCCGTAGCCTTCATTCTCTAAATCTTTTAATTGATTACGGATTTTTTGATCGGCGAAAACTTCATCTGCACGGTAGATTTCTTTGGCGATAATCTCAATTTTAGTCATTAATTTATAATGATCCGGATAAAGCACGGCAAATTTTGATTTTCCATCATCAATGATTTTAACCACCGCCTGCGCCAGATCAACTGTTCCCGCACTACCGTTGGCCCAATGACTTGCCTCAACAGCGACAATCCCTGCTTTGGCGCAGGCCTCAACGATGGTCGCGACCTCACTGTCCGTATCGGTGGGGAAGCGGTTAATGGCAACGACACCGTCAACGCCAAATTTCTTAATATTATCAACATGACGTCTAAGGTTTTCAAGGCCTTTTTTAACGGCTGAGATATTCTCAACCGCTAAATCAGCTTTACCAACACCGCCGTGCATTTTAAGGGCGCGTACGGTTGCCACAAGCACGACCGCATCAGGTTTTAGACCCGCTTTTCGGCACTTAATGTCAAAGAATTTCTCAGCACCCAAATCCGCACCAAATCCTGCTTCCGTGACTACATAATCGGCCATTTTCAAGGCCGCTTTAGTAGCCATTACCGTATTACAGCCATGGGCGATATTGGCAAATGGTCCGCCGTGGATAAAGGCCGGGTTATGTTCTAAGGTTTGCACAAGGTTAGGCATAATCGCGTCTTTAAGCAATGTGGTCATGGGGCCGTCTGCTTTGATATCTTTGGCAAAGATAGTTTTACGTTCGCGAGTTTGACCGATGGTAATATTACCAAGGCGGCGCCGTAAATCATCAAGGCCACTAGCAAGACAGAATATGGCCATTACTTCGGAGGCTGGAGTAATATCAAATCCGCCTTCGCGGGGAAATCCATTAGATACGCCGCCCAAGGAGGTTGTTATTTGACGTAATGATCTGTCATTCATATCCATGACCCGACGCCACGTGATACGCCGATTATCAAGTTCGGTGCTATTGCCCCAATAATAATGATTATCAATCATCGCCGCGAGCAGGTTATTGGCGCTTGTTATAGCGTGGAAATCGCCCGTAAAATGCAAGTTGATATCTTCCATAGGGATCACCTGAGCGTAGCCGCCCCCTGCTGCGCCGCCCTTCATTCCAAAGCATGGCCCAAGCGACGGTTCGCGAATACAAATCATCGCTT
>CALDNY010000336.1 GCA_937914685.1 uncultured Kordiimonadaceae bacterium | reverse complement strand
GATTTTAGACACCGGCGTAATAACGCGGGCTTTTAAGTTTTTTGCATTGATGGATTTAAAATATTCTAAAGAAGCGCAATTGATAATGACATCAGTTTTTTGCTGCGCCATTAATTGGTTTAAGCCTTCTGTTAATTGATTTTCCCAAAAATCATAAAGATTACTTCCTTTTGAATTAGCCAAACGACACCCCATTTCTAAGCGGTACGCTTGCATAAGGTCGAGCGGACGAAGCATGCCATATAATCCCGAAAGAATACGAAAATGATTTTGGGCAAATTCTAAATCTTGATCAGATAATGTTGTCGCATCAAGCCCCACATAGGTATCCCCTTTAAAAGCAAGCACCGCTTGACGAGAATTGGCTAAATTAAAAGGGGTCGAGAAATCCTGATAACGGCTATAATTCAAATCCGCCAATTTATCACTTAAATTCATAAGGTTGGCAATTTCAGAGCGGCTTAATTTACGGGCGGTTTTAACCAGCTCTTCACTTTGAGTTAAATAATCTGGAACTGTCCAGTTCACTTTAATATCATCCCTTATATCATTACTGGAAAAATCGAGCTTCTTAGCGGGTGAGACAACAACAATCATTTATAATTCTTTCCGATACTGTATTTTGAATAATCAATTTCCCTGAAATAAATAACATAGAAGCTTTCTAAATACATCTTTATTTATTAATTCATATGTCTTCTCTTGACTTAAAGGAAAGATAGTCCCATTTATCAAAAGTATGAAATTAAAATTTGAGGGTAAAATCAGAAACCATGGTCACGAAGTCTAAATCCCACCGTATTGACCTCACTGAAGGCCCAGTTCACAAGCACCTTTATCGCATGGCTTTACCGATGATTATCGGGTTAACGGCCAGCATGTCTTTTACTTTTGTTGATAGTTATTTTATCGGTAAATTAGGGGTCGATCAGCTTGCTGCCATGGGTTTTGTTACGCGTATGGTTATGATTATTATTTCAGCCTCTATCGGTTTAAGTGCAGGCATTACCTCGGTTCTAGCGCGAACGGCGGGCAACAAAGATAACGAAGAAATTAAAATCCTTGCCACGAATATTCTTATTTTTACATTTTTATTATCCATTTCATTTACCATCATCGGCTTACTGACCATTGATCCATTATTTAAGGCAATGGGCGCCGAAGAGCATATCCTGCCCCTGATACGTGATTATGTGACCATTTGGTATTTTTCACCGTTATTTATCATGGTCCCCATGACGGGAGGGTCGGTTATGAGAGCCCTTGGCGATACAAGCCTTCAAGGGAAATTGATGCTTTTTTCCGCCGCCGCCAATGCAATCCTTGACCCTCTGCTTATTTTCGGTCTTTACGGTTTTCCTGAACTCGGCCTACAGGGCGCGGCTTGGGCCTCCCTAATCACTCGTTTTTTTAGCTTTGTGGCAATTTTATATTATCTGACCTTTCATTTTCATGTGATTAGTATCAACAAAGAAACATTAAGAAAATTTACAGTTTCCGTTAAAAGAATAATGCATGTGGGTATTCCGGCAACAGGGACAAATATGATCATTCCTATTGTAGCGGCGGTGATTATTTCTATTGTAGCCCGTTACGGCACCCATGCTGTTGCCGCCACTCATATTGCCACCACAATTGAAGCCTTATCATTGGTTGTTTATTTTTCACTTTCCGCCGTTGTTGGTCCTTTTATTGGTCAGAATTTAGGGGCTAAAAAATATGATCGCATTGACGAATGCATTAAAAAAGCAACTCTTTTTTGCTTAGTGTGGGGGGCGTTTCTCGCCGTGGTCTTAGCCTTACTAGCCCCGACCTTGGCCGGGCTATTCAGTGATCAGTCAAATATAACGTCTCTAACAATTTCTTATCTTTATATTGTACCTCTTTCATACGGTCTTTACGGCCTTGTCATGAGCGTAAATGCAATATTTAACAGCATGGGAAAACCTATGCCGGGAGTAATGATTTCAACGTTACGGGTGTTTTTCTTACAATTGCCGTTGGTTTATATGGCATCGCACTTCTATGACCTTGAAACGGCCTTTATGTTGATCAGTGTATCAAATATTATTGCTGGTATTGTCGCCTATCTCTGGCTCAAGAACACTGTTCACAAACTACGCCAAGTATAAAAAAAGGCAGATATTTAAAAATATCTGCCTTTCGAAATTTTAAAATCCTATTCTTTATTGCCGGGCAACATCCGTTTTAAGATGTTATCTTTACGGATAAAATGATGATACATAGCAACACAAAAATGCAAAACTATGGCAATGAAGGTTGATTTTGCGAATATTTCGTGAACGGTTTCAGCAACTTCTGCTGCGCTTTTACTTTCTGCGAAAAATGTCGGTAGGCTAAATAGTCCAAAGAAAGAAACAGGAAAACCCTTTGATTGAACAATGGCAACCCCCGCAATTGGCATTCCAATAAGCAAGGCATAAAAAAGAATATGAAGACCGTGGGCCGCCATAGTTTGTAATTTACCTGTAGCTTCTGGCATTTCAGGCACTGGATTCTTTGCCCGCCAAATCAGCCGCAAAACCATGAGCATAAAAATTCCCAACCCGATAGAGAAATGCTCTCTGCCCATTTTTAATTGTTCCATATTAGCGCCAATATAAAATTGCGTAAATATAATGACGAGCATTATCCAATGGAAACATTTAGAAACCCAACCATATGAAACATTCGTATTTTTTGATGACATTTATATTCTCCTAAAGATCTATTATTTACCCCATAATCCAATTGTACAAGTGCTCTTTAGATAAGCATTATTATTTTTTTCTATTAAATACTTTATCGAAAATTGATCTGATATTTAAGATGAACCAAAGGGGAATAACAATGATTGCCCCAAGCAATATATATTTACCAGCCCAGTTTATCACATCTAAAATAACATCAATAATTCGGCCTAATGTTTCGGGAACATTTTCGATAAGCTCAACGGGATCAATGTCAAAAAAGCTTAAAACCAACCCCACACACAATGATGCGATAATAAGTTTCCAAAGTAAGGCTGATGTCGTTTGATTCATAGATTACCCTATTAGAACAGCATTTATTCCAAAGATATTGGGTTATTTTACTATGTGTTGTCAATGTTTTACTGAAAGTGGATTATTAAGATTAACGATGAAAACATATTGATCATTGTTTAATATTATTATCTCTAGCTTCCATCATAAACCGCATCCGATTAGCCAGAAATCTAATCGATTGTTCTTGTTTGGGGGTATTAATTTGCGTTGACGTTAAAATAGCCAATTCATTCAGGGCCGTCTGATAGTTTTCTTCCTTACAAGCCACAACAATATTCTCAACCTGTTTTTTTATCAGATCATTACTATCAGAAAAACTATCTACTAAATTTTGTTCCAAAGTATTGGCTAGCGTGTCGCCACCATCGTCACAAGACCATAGAAAAAGTGAACAAAAAACAATAAAAACGATGTAAAATATATTCTTAGTCATAATTTAATCCATTAAAGCAAAAAATTAACAAGCAGTCTCCAAATGGACAGTGTTTATAGCGCCTATCGTGCGGCTATAAAAGCGAAAACCATCAGTTCAGAATTTTTCCCTTAAATCATGTTCCAATATTACAATCATAACATAACAATGTTCGAGATTAAAAAAAATATTGCTTATGGATCATGCCCTCCTGTTTAGATTTATAATCAGTTATTTATCGACAAATGGCATAAAACTGATATTTATTATTGATATTTTTTAAAATACCCATAACAAAGGTCAAGATCATGCCTCATTATCGCTCAAAAACATCCACACACGGTCGCAATATGGCAGGCGCGCGCGCTTTGTGGCGGGCTACAGGTGTCACTGACGCAGATTTTGGGAAACCGATCATTGCCGTGGTTAATAGCTTTACCCAATTTGTCCCAGGCCATGTCCATTTAAAAGATCTGGGTCAATTAGTCGCACGAGAAATTGAAAAACACGGCGGCATTGCCAAGGAATTTAACACAATTGCCATTGATGATGGCATTGCCATGGGTCATGATGGGATGCTTTATTCATTACCAAGTCGCGAAATTATAGCCGATAGTGTGGAATATATGGTCAATGCTCACTGTGCCGACGCCATGGTTTGTATTTCAAATTGTGATAAAATCACCCCCGGCATGCTGATGGCATCCTTACGGCTTAATATTCCCACAGTTTTTGTCTCTGGTGGCCCTATGGAGGCGGGAAAAACTGAAGGCATCAACCACGGTCTTGACCTTGTTGACGCCATCATCATGGGGGTTGACCCTAATGTTGATGATGAAACCGTAGCTAAAGTAGAACAAGCCGCCTGTCCCACTTGCGGGTCATGTTCAGGCATGTTTACCGCAAACAGTATGAATTGCTTAACCGAAGCCCTTGGATTATCCCTGCCCGGCAATGGTTCGGCCCTTGCCACACATAGTGACCGCAAACAATTATTTTTAGGTGCCGCTAAAACCATTATGAATATTACCCAAGCCTATTATCTTAAAGAAGATCAAAGTGTGCTGCCGCGATCTATTGCCTCATTCGAAGCTTTTGAAAATGCCATGACCCTTGATATTGCCATGGGCGGGTCAACCAATACGGTTCTTCATCTACTGGCCGCCGCCAATGAAGCGGAATGCGATTTTACCATGGAAGACATTGACCGTCTTTCAAAAACAGTGCCCAACATTTGTAAAGTGGCCCCGTCCACACAAAATTATCATATGGAAGATGTCCACCGCGCCGGTGGTGTTCTCGCCATTTTAGGCGAGCTGGACAAAGGCGGGCTTATTAACCGCAATTGTTCAACCATTCAAGAACGCAATATTGGCGAGGTCATTGAATATTTCGACATCAATAGAAATCCTGCTGAAGATGTAAAAGAATTTTATAGAGCGGCCCCAGGCGGTGTGCGTACCACCCAAGCATTTTCACAAAGTGAACGCTACAACACCCTTGATCTTGACCGCACCGACGGATGTATTCGGTCCGTAGAAAATGCCTATTCCAAGGACGGCGGCCTTGCCGTACTCAAAGGCAATATTGCCGTTGATGGCTGTATTGTGAAATCGGCGGGGGTCGCGAAAGAAAATTTCACCTTTAGAGGCCCTGCTAAAGTTTATGAAAGCCAAAATTCAGCCGTAGATGCGATTACATCGGGTCAAGTTAAAGCGGGCGACGCCGTTATTATCCGCTATGAAGGGCCACGAGGCGGCCCAGGAATGCAGGAAATGCTTTATCCCACATCCTATCTTAAATCTATGGGATTAGGGGCTGAGTGTGCCCTTGTCACCGATGGGCGCTTTTCTGGAGGCACATCAGGATTATCCATTGGCCATGTATCCCCAGAAGCAGCGTCAGGTGGAGCGATAGCGTTAATTGAAAATGGCGACATGATAGAGATAGATATTCCAAAGCGCATGATCCGTATGGATATTAGCGATGATGAATTAAATAAACGACGTGAACGCATGCAAGCAAAAGGAAATGCCGCATGGACGCCCACAGAAATTAGAAGTCGGGTTATTTCAAAAGCTTTAAA
>CALDNY010000335.1 GCA_937914685.1 uncultured Kordiimonadaceae bacterium | reverse complement strand
CCTATGTGGAAACGGGAATCAGCAATGATTTTATCCCCCTGCCATCAAAAATCGGCATGGTATCCTTGGAAATGGGCCTTAATTGGCAAGTGGCCATGGGTTGTAAGCAATATTTGATGTTCCATGCGGGTGTTGTTGCAAAAGATGGGGTCGGGCTTATTATGCCTGCCATGTCAGGTAGCGGTAAAAGCACCTTGGCGGCAGGGCTGTCTTATCGGGGTTGGCAACTTCATTCTGATGAATTTGGTTTGCTTGATATGGAAAGTGGGGAATTGGTTCCTTATCCGCGCGCGGTGTCTTTAAAAAATCAATCGATTGCGGTCATGAAAAAATGGGTCGGTGATGTTGATGATAACCCGTTAAATTATTTTACCGATGAATATCAAGGCACGCCAAAGGGCACTATCTGTTATTTGCGCCCGCCTATGGCTTCTATCAATGATATGCATAAACGCTGCAAGCCTAATAAAATTATCTTGCCCGTGTTTGATCCCACATCAAAACCAACCATCAGACCCATTACCAAAACCATGGCTTTTTTTCGACTTGTGGTTTCATCGGCCAATTACGGCGATATTGGTGAGGACGGCTTTGCCGCTATTGCCAAAATCATTGAAAATAGCGATGCCTGTGAAATTATATATCCCACCCTTGATGATGCCGTCAAATTGGTGGAAGAATTTGTTGGCGACAATGAAAGTCCTGATCATGGCTAACATTATGACCCATGAAAATATCCTCGTTAAAGTTATTAAAGATCCACAAGTGATGACTGGTTTATCAATTGAACAGTGGAATATATGTCTAAAAGAAGCAAAACTTTCGGGTACGGCTGGCCGCCTTGCTTATGATGCGAAACGTTTAAATATCACCGATAAGCTTCCCTTGAAAGTTCAAGACCAGTTTAGAGGGTTTATTTATAATAGTGGTGCTTCTATTCGTAAAATCCAGTGGGAAATGAACAGGGTTGCCCGAGCATTAAAGGGTGCATCAGAAAAAGTCATCCTTCTAAAAGGTGCCACTTATATTGCAAAAGACCTTATCTGTTCAAAGGGACGTACCAGTGTTGATCTTGATATATTAGTGGCAAAAAATCGCATTGATTGGGCCGAAGAGCAATTCCTTGCCGCCGGTTGGAAACATCAAGTGATTAATGATTATGATCAAAAATTTTACCGCGAATATTCTCACGAATTGCCGCCGCTAGTGCATCCTGATCGTCATATTAGCATTGATGTGCATCATAATATTCTGCCTGTAACCAGCCGCGTTAAGCCTGATATAAAGGAAATGATTGCGGCGGTAGTTAAAATAGATGAAAATTTTTATGTTTTTTGTGATGTCGATATCATTCTTCATAGTATCGTGCATCTATTCCAAGATGGCGAGATCAGAAGCAGCATTCGCAATTTATTAGAGCAGCATGATTTATATGAAGAATTTGGGCAAAATCCTCAATTTTGGCAAGATCTTATTCCTCGCGCTCAACAATTAGGCTTAACCCGCGCTCTTTATTATTCCCTTAAATTTTGCCGTCTTATATTTGAAACTGAGATACCAGAGCATATCACAGCACAAATTAAACAGTATCAGCCGAATTTTTTAGCAAGAAAACTTATGAATTTTATGGTGTTAGGGGTTATTTCACCAAACTTAGGACTAAAAGGGATTGGTCGCTATATTGCCATGAACGGCCTTTATATTCGTTCCCATTGGCTCAGGATGCCGCCGGCATTGTTGATTAAGCATTTAAGCATTAAATTTTATAGAGGTCTTAAGGAATAAGTTTTGCGGCAGCGTCCATAAATTGATCATAATGATCAATCACCATATCGGCGCCAAGGGCGCTGATGGCAATTTCCGAATAGCCAAAACTAACGGCGATCGAGGGTATATTCGCGGCGATTGCCGTATCAATATCAATTTTGCTATCACCGACCATAATGGCCTTTGAGGGATCAACGCCGATCATTTTACATGTTTTTAATAAATGGCGTGGATCAGGTTTCTTAAAATCAAAACTATCACCGCAAGTAACGGCGGAAAAATAATGATCAATTTCTAGATTTTTCAGTAAGGCATTGCTTAATTTTGATACTTTGTTAGTGCAAACCGCCATCGGTATATTTTGTTGCTTTAGGGATTTTAATACCTCTTCTAAGCCATCAAATAAAACAGTTTGTGCGGATATATGATCAAAATAATAATCAAGATATTCTGTTAATAGCACATCAATTTCACTATCCGTGGGTAATGTTCCGGTATGGGAAAAGCCTTTAACTATAAGCGCTCTTGCCCCTTGACCAACCATATTGCGCACGTGCTCGATATCAATGGCTTGGCGGCCCGCTTTTTTTAGTACATAATTTAAGCTCGCCGTTAAATCTAACGCACTATCGACAAGGGTGCCGTCTAGGTCAAATATTATGGCGCTGGGTGTTTTTTTTAACATAAATTTAAAGCATCTTCTATATTAAGGATAAAGCATGTTCAGTTTTGATTAATGTTATGACATTATGGTGACAAAATTACCAGTATACTAATAAAAATATAAACGAGAAAAATAAGCATGAGTAAATCTGATCTAGCGATTGTCATTCTAGCGGCCGGCAAGGGAACACGAATGAAATCGGCACTTCACAAGGTTTTGCATCCGCTTGGTGGGCGTCCAATGTTGCACCATTTGCTGGAGACCGTGGATCAGTTAAACCCTACCCATAAAGTCATTATTGTTGGTGCTGATAAAGAACAACTCGAAGCATCGGTTGATGGGAAAGCTCATATTGCGTTGCAACAACCGCAACTTGGAACCGGTCACGCCGTTGATATGGCCAAGGATCACTTAAAAGATTTTAAAGGCACTATATTGATTTTATATGGTGATGTGCCGTTGATCAGCGAAGCAACCATGCGTCAAATGATTGATGTGGGACAAAAGGATGAGGCAGACGTGGTCGTGCTTGGTTTTAAGCCCCAAGATTGCAAAGCATACGGTCGCCTCAAGCTCAATGCAGACGGTCGCTTGGATAAAATTGTCGAATATAAAGATGCCAATGAACAAGAACGCGCCATTGATCTTTGCAATAGCGGTATTATGGCAGTGGGCGGCGATCATTTGTTTGCTTTGCTCGCGGCCTTGGATAATGATAATGCCTCAAAAGAATATTATTTGACTGATGTGGTGGAAATCGCCAATAAAAAAGGGTTAAATTGCGCGGTGGTTGAGGCCGATCAATTTGAAGTGATGGGAATTAATAGCCGTAGTGAATTGGCTCAGGCTGAAACGGTTTTTCAAAATAAAGCGCGGCAAAAATTTATGGACGCGGGGGTCACACTGACTGATCCATCAAGTGTTTATTTTTGCCATGATACCAAAATCGGTCAAGATGTCAGCATTGGCCCCAATGTATTTTTTGGTCCCAATGTAGAGATTGATAATGATGTGATCATTCACGCCTTTTGCCATATTGAAGGGGCAATAGTAGGCAGCGGTAGTTCAGTCGGGCCCTTTGCAAGGTTACGCCCGGCGGCTTTGCTTGGAAAAAATGTCAAAGTGGGTAATTTTGTTGAAATTAAAAAATCTGAAATCGAAGACGGCGCAAAAATTAGCCATTTAAGCTATATTGGCGACGCAAGAGTTGGCGCAGGAGCCAATATTGGCGCAGGGACTATTACTTGCAATTATGATGGTTATTTTAAATATAAAACCGACATTGGCGTCGGTGCTTTCATTGGCTCAAACACATCATTGGTCGCCCCCGTTAAAATTGGCGATGGGGCAACGGTTGGGGCGGGTAGTGTCGTAACGTCTGATGGTGCCGATGATGCCTTAGTGGTTAGCCGCGCAAAACAAAAAGAAATCAGCGGCTGGTCGACTACTTTTAGAAAAAATCAACAAGCAAAAAAAGATAAGTAGGTAAATTTATGTGTGGAATAATTGGAATTATCAGCCAAACTGATGTGGCAAGCCGTATCGTCGAGGGGCTTCGCCGCCTAGAATATCGCGGCTATGATAGTGCTGGAGTTGCCACATTACATGACGGAAAATCACTTGATCGCCGCCGCGCCCAGGGAAAGCTCATTAATTTAGAAAATGAGTTAGCGCAAAAACCCCTGTTAGGATCTGTCGGCATTGGTCATACACGCTGGGCCACTCACGGCGAGCCTACGGTGGAAAATGCCCATCCTCACGCCTCCGAAAAGGTGGCGGTTGTTCATAATGGCATCATTGAAAATTTCCGCGATCTTCGTGAAAAATTAAGCGGCAAAGGTCATGTTTTTCACACACAAACCGATACGGAAACCATTGTTCATTTAATCACTGACTATATTGATCAAGGACTAGCCCCAAGGGCTGCGGCAGCGGCGGCCCTCAAAGAATTAGAAGGCGCTTTTGCCTTAGCGATTATCATTGACGGTGAAAATGATCTGATGATCGGCGCTCGGCGCGGTAGTCCGTTGGTTCTTGGCTACGGTGATGATGAAATGTATTTAGGTTCAGACGCCATTGCCCTATCCCATTTGACCCGTAAAATTGCCTATCTCGAAGAAGGGGATAGGGTTGAGATTAACAAAAATTCCGCCCAAATATTTGATCAAGACGACAATGTGGTGAGCCGTGAAATTCATGAAGTGGATGTGGCTAGTGGCGCCATTGACAAGGGTAATTATAAGCATTTCATGATGAAAGAAATTTATGAACAGCCGAGCGTAGTTGGTCAAACATTGGGTACATTAATCGACCCCTTACAGGGCCAAGTGAAATTGCCTAAACTGCCCTTTGACTTGGCGTCGATTGAACGGGTCACGATCATTGCTTGTGGTACGTCTTATTACGCGGCGATGGTGGCAAAATATTGGATGGAACAAGTGGGGCGCATTAATGTTGATGTTGATATCGCCTCTGAATTTCGTTACCGCGAACCTGTGATGGCGAAAAATGGTCTTGCTATATTCATATCCCAATCTGGTGAAACGGCGGATACGTTGGCGGCGTTACGTTATGCTAAATCTCAAGATCAACATATTTTATCGATTTTAAATGTGGCAAAAAGCTCAATGGAACGCGAATCTGATGTGGTGCTTCATACGCACGCTGGCCCAGAAGTGGGAGTTGCTTCGACCAAGGCTTTCACTTGTCAATTATCTGTGCTCGCTTGCTTTGCCATTGCTCACGCCCGCAGCCGAGGCACAATTGACGCGGCGGAACAAGCTCGCCTCTGTGTGGCCCTAAGCGAAGTACCGGCGCGTATGGCCGATGTGCTTAATCATGATGATGCCATTCAAGCAATGGCGCTGGAGGTGGCGAAAGCCCAAGATGTGATTTATTTAGGACGCGGTTTAGAATATCCAATTGCCATGGAGGGCGCGCTTAAATTAAAGGAAATATCCTACATTCATGCAGAGGGATATGCGGCCGGCGAAATGAAACACGGGCCGATCGCTTTGATTGATAAAAACGTGCCGATCATCGTGATTGCCCCAAGCGGTAGACTATATGAAAAAACCGTCTCAAACATGCAAGAAGTTATCGCAAGAAAAGGCCAAGTTTATTTCTTCACCGATACTAAAGGCGCAAAAATAGACGGTGAAGCCGCGATTGCGACTATCGCCCTTCCTATGCTTGACGAGTTTGTCACCCCCTTATTATACGCCATCCCCGTACAACTGCTTAGCTATCACGTTGCCGTTGCCAAAGGGACAGATGTTGATCAGCCGAGGAATTTGGCTAAGTCTGTTACGGTGGAGTGATGTCAAATAGAAGAAAGAATTGTGATTAGATAAGGACACACAATGGCATATGCGAGTATTTTATTTGAGGATGATTATTCAGGCACATTAAAGACCGCGCCAGTGGGTTTTTCATGGACTACATTATTTTTTGGTTTTATCCCGGCCCTTATGCGTGGACACTTGGTGTTGGCGGCTTTGCAATTTGTGATTTCTTTTGCCGTTTATTGGGGA
>CALDNY010000334.1 GCA_937914685.1 uncultured Kordiimonadaceae bacterium | reverse complement strand
TAAATTGTCATTTAGCTTGATAATTGCCTTGTTTTCTCTATTTAGCTCATTTAAGGCTATTATTATAGTAGTAATGACAGCATTGTAGAAAAATAGTGCAAAATAATAAATATTTTTTGCTTATGACAGAAATTTGTGTTCATTATAGGGCAATAAAGGTGAATTTTATGAATTTTACCTTATGATATGAGTGGGAAAATAAATTGAATATGATTGCTATTTTGAGTAGTCCTGAATCATTTCAGAATAAAGACGAAATGGATAAAATAAGGGACATCATCAAACAAGAGGGTGAAGGAATTATCCATTATGAAGTGAAGAATTTCATGGATATTGGCGAAGCATTGTCTGGATTTAAACAGTGTGATGTTATTGCCATCATCATCGTTGGTGGCCAAGCAATATCATCGGCGACTTTCGAATATTTGGTTGATAAGAAACCCTTCGGTCAATTGCAAATTCCTATTGCCGTTTTATCGGGGGATGACGAACGGTTTATTTCACAAAATTTTGGCGCAACATCAGAACATTCTTCACGGGATTTAAGTAGAATTTTAAAAAAACATAAGGCAGGAAGTTTACTGAATAATTTGCTAAAAACACCGATTATTAAGGTGGAAGGTGTGATGCATGTGGGAACGCTTTATGGATTATATTTTTGTACAGGTGAAATTGTAAACCGCACCCAGATGTTTAAGCGCACATTATATTCCAGCGGTTATAAACAAACTATACAAAATTATATGACCATCTTATCGCTTTTATATAGTGCGTTTGTTGGTTCTAAGAAATCCTATGATATTAACAGCATGATCCGCATTAGTCGAAATCAGCGTGGTGCCATGGTTGGGCGATATTTTATGGTATTGCTCAGTAGTTTAAACGGGATGTTTTTGGGGCCCAAATTTCCAGAAAGAAAGAAAGCTAGAACCCTTAATTTTATCAGTGTTGAATATACAAAGGACGCTATTATAAATACCTGTAAAGGTTTATTTAGGGGAAGTTACGGTGACTATATAATGCCAGGTCATGTCATTACGGAAGTTGAACATGCACGGCTTGTTTTTAATCAAAAATTCATTGTTGATGGACGCTTATATGAAACAGAAGATAAGGGCGAAATTCTGATCTCTATGGCTGATGATTTAACCTTCATCCGCCTGGATTAGATGCTTTTATTATTTAAGAACGCCTATTTCTTTGCCGACAGCGATGAATTTTTCCAATATATAATCAATTTGTTCAAAACTATGTGCCGCCGATAGACTGCAGCGCATAAGGTTGAGGCCGTTTGGGGTCGCTGGTGGTACAGCTAGGTTCACATAAACGCCGTTTTGCATCATTTTTTGCCAGTAAGCAATTGCGGTATCTTGTTGATCTATGATGATCGCTGCAATGGGACTTTGGCCCGTCGTTCCCACGTTAAAACCAGCATCAGATAATCCGTCGTTGAGGCGTTTTGAATTTTCAAGCAATTTGGTTCGCAAATTACTATTTTTTATAAGCTCTAACGCTTTTGTCGCTGAGGCGATAACAGATGGCGGTAGTGATGCGGTAAAGACATAAGGCCTACAAACCAGCCTTAAAACGTCAAACTTCGGGTGGTTGGATACACAATATCCACCAACAGTACCAACACTTTTACTAAAAGTTCCAACCGTAAAATCAACCAGATGTTCGACCCCTTGTTCTTGAGCAACGCCGCGTCCTGTGGCACCAAAAACACCAATTGAGTGGGCTTCGTCGACGAGGACATAAGCATTGTGCTTCTTTGCGGCGGTGGCAAGCTCTTTAATAGGGGCGAGATCGCCAAGCATGCTATAGACGCCTTCAATTACCACAAGAATTCCGGCATCGGGGTCTTTTCGGCGAATACGATCAAGTCTTTTATCTAAGTTTTCATGGTCATTATGGTTAAAGCGGACAATGGTGGCATTACCCATAGCACAACCATCATAAATACTAGCGTGGCTATCGGCGTCAATCACAACATAATCTTTTGGACCCGCTAGGGTGGCAATGATGCCAAGATTTGCTTGATAGCCCGTTGAAAATACGATGGCATGATCGCAATCATAAAAGTCTTTGAGGGTTTCTTCTAATTTTATATGACCATTATAAGTTCCGTTCAAAACACGCGATCCTGTGGTACCTGTACCAAAGTTTTTTAACGCAAGTTCAGCGGCTTCGAGGCATTCTTTATTATAGGTCATTCCCATATAATTATTGGTGCCAGCTAAAATAGTCTCACGGCCATTTATAATGGCTTGTGTCGGGGAAATCACAGCGTCCATACTTACCGTAAAGGGATTAAGTTCACCTTTTGGAAGTTGGTTAAAATTTTCTATGGTGCTGTTAAATTTTTCAAAAAGATCAAGGGTCATATAAAGGGTGTTATCCGATAGTTTAAATTTTATTCATCTAAAATACTTTTGATCGCGATCGCAACCTGTCCAACGGTTTCTAGGTCAGGTAAAATATTGAGGGGCACCGTTACATCATAGTGATCTTCAATAGAGGCGAGCATATCCATTACGGCGAGAGAGTCTAATTCTAAATCAGAAGCAAATGTTGTCTCTGTGTTTATTGTGACCGACTTATGGTTAAATGGTTCCGTAAGTTCGCATATTTTATTAAAAATTTCTGTCGTGCTTAATGTCATTTTTTTACCTTAACAATTGGTCGGCTAACTTATAGAATATGTATATCAAAATCCATCATAAAAAAGTAATTATAAATATCCGTTGTTCTTATACCAGTCGAGAGTGGCCAAAAGTCCATGATTTAAGTCATGTTCGGCTTGCCACCCTTTAATATTATTGGTGTCTTCATTATGACATACCCAATCGGCGTGGCATAATTCATTGATTTTTTTTGCACTAACCATCGGTGCGTAGCCTAATATACGGCCAAATATGTCATTGGTATGACCAGCAGTTTTTAAAATGAATTTAGGAACGGAAATTCCAATGGGCTTTATATTCATAATTTTAGAGCTGATATCGAAAAAATCTTGATGGGAATAACCGTTATCGCTGCCATCATCAATTTCTATTGTTTTACCGTAAAAATGCTCATTTTCCATAAGTTTTAGAATGGCAGATACAAGATCATGTACATAAATCCATGATACTCTATTGTGTCGATTGCCTGGATACAGAGCAAGGCGCAATTTAAGCATTCTAAATATTTTTAGAGTTTCATCATCATTTGGTCCATAGATGCCGGGTGGTCTAATAATGGTCCATTTAGATACATTCTCATCATCCATTATAAATTTTTCACCTTGATGCTTACTGGCGGCATAATCTGATAAATGTGGCTCACGGGCAGTGATGGAGGATATTTGTATGAAGTGAGGAGGATTCTCTTGGTTATGAATTTCGCTCAATAGGCTTGATATGGCGTGGGTATTGGCCTCCTTAAAATCATCAATAGATTTTGCTTTAACCAATCCCGCTACATTAATGATGACATCTGTGTCTTTAATCAATGCTTTTAAGGCCGTTTTGTCCTTTAAATCACCGCTAATCCAATTAACATTATCGCATTGTGTTTGGGGACGTCTGGTTAAGGCATTGATAGTATAGCCGTGCGCTTTAAGCGCATTGAGTAAATGTCCACCAACAAAACCTGTTGCTCCGGTAAGTGCAATTTTTTTATTCATTTATGATCCCAAAAAAAAACGCTAATCTTATTTTTTAAGATTAGCGTCCTGTGGAGCGTTTCGTCAATTAACTAATATTTATTTTAGAATAATTGGCCTTCTAAATATTGTCGTCTCGCTTTAACGCGGCTTAACTTTCCTGATGAGGTGCGCGGCAATGAACGTGGTGGTACCAAAACAACCGTTGGTGTGGTGCCTATGATCGCTTGTACTTCGCTTTTAATTCTATTTTCCAAATCGATCCGGTCCACTTCGTCACGTTTGCGGCATTGTACGAGAATGGCGGGAGTTTCTTCTTTATTGGCGCCGGGAATTGAAATGGCGGCACTATCGCCTGAACGAAGTTCTGGTAATTTCTCAACAACCCATTCAATATCTTGGGGCCAATGGTTTTTCCCATTTATGATAATTAAATCTTTAATACGGCCAATAATGTAAAGTGATTCTTCCGCAATATAACCAATGTCACCCGTATCCAACCAGCCATCTTTGGAAAGGCATTGATTTGTGGCCTCTTCGTCCATGTAATAACCGACCATCACGCTATCGCCCTTGAGGCAAATACGGCCAATTTCCCGTTCACCAAGGGCAATATCATTTTCGTCGCGAATTTCCATTTCAAAATCCGGCAAAAGTTTGCCGCAATTGACGACTTCACGGTAATTGCCTGCATCACCGTTAACTTTAAACTTTTCAAATGATTTAACGTCACCTGAAAGTACGGCATCGCTGACATAATCAACTTGATAACCAGAATCAATCGGGGCAAAACTAACAGCAAGGGTGCATTCGGCAAGGCCATATGTAGGGATAAAGGCTTTTTTGTTGAAGCCGCAATCTTTAAAGGACTGTTCGAATAAGTCAAGAACGGCGGGGCGGATCATATCTGCGCCAATTCCTGCGATCCGCCATGATGATAAATCAAGGCCTTTTAAATCAGTTGGATTAGCGCGACGTGAGCAAATTTCATAACCAAAAGTAGGACTTGAACACATAGTGCCCCGGTTCTTTGAGATCAATTTAAGCCATTGCATAGGACGTCTAGCGAATGCCTCTGTGGCAAGGTAATCACTGGTTACCTGACAGGTAATAGGTGAAAGCAACATGCCAACAAGGCCCATATCATGATAAAATGGCAGCCAAGATACTACCCGATCATTTTCACGAAGTTGAACGCCGTGCTTACCAATACCGCGGCAATTAGACATTAGAGATTTATGGGTAACCGCAACACCATGCGGAAAACGGGTGCTGCCTGATGAATATTGAAGATAGGCAAGATCATCAGATTTCACCTTGGGCAGGGCGACTTTTTTAATATCAGATAGACTTGCTTGGGCTTCAAATGTGTCAGGAGAGCCTACAAATCTCATATTTAAACCGCTGGTGCTTTCATCTAGCAATGGTAACATGTAGGCGGCTGATATGGCGACGCTGGCCTCACAACTTTTCATTTGTAGGTGTAATTGTTCAGTATATCCGTCGCGACCACCGAATGAGGTGGGTAATGGCAAGGGTACAGGTAGAAGCCCTGCATACTGACATCCTAAGAAATAACAGACAAAATCTTCGTTGGTTTCTGCGATCAGTGCTACACGCGAATAGCGTTCAATACCAAAATGAACTAAGCGGCGACCAATTTCAACGGCGCGCTCACGCACTTGGCCATATGTGATGCTACTTTCTAATTCGCCGCGTGGTGAATAAAAATTTAATCCTCTTATTCCGCCCGCAGCGTAATCCAATGCTTCCAAAAGAGTGCTAAAATCAGCAAACCTTCTTGGCAGCGTGGGATCTAATGTTGGTGTTGGTTCATGCATATATGAATGTTGTCACTTAGCTAAGTTCACTTTAATATTATAAGTAAGATTTCCATATTATTATGAAAATTTAAATGGCACTATAACGTCTAATGTTAAAAATCACTCGATTGTCATACTATCGTAATAAATATTTCACCTTCGATACATGTTGATGTCTATTATCGCAAGTTTTTTTTATGTTTATTTAAGTATTTTACAGTGATAAAATTATTTTGCCAACCTTTAAAAGGCATTAGTGATTTATTGGAAATTTTAAATATTAGTTATTTTCGTTTTTTCGTTTTCTTTTGTGAGATAAATATCCCGATCATAATGAAGAAAATCGCAAGAAAAGTTTCTTCTTTTAAAGGCTCCTCTAACCATATATATCCAGCAAATACTGCAATGATCGGGATTAGATATGTATTGTAAGAGACAAAAGTAGCACCTGCTTTTTGATTTAACATCACTAAAACCATAGTTGTTAGCCCTGT
>CALDNY010000333.1 GCA_937914685.1 uncultured Kordiimonadaceae bacterium | reverse complement strand
TCCCATAAGCACTATTACAGCGCCAGAACAAACAGCTAGTAAATTCAGAATAAGCCTGCCCGTTTTAGATTTAAATTTGGCCAATGAATTTGTTCTAGGAACACCCACTATAACAACAGCGCCCATGGTTATTGGTGCTATTGAAAAATCCGTAGAATTGATTATGAACGGTTCCGTCCGCGCTATGGTCACCGCGCCTATTCATAAAGCCGCCTTGTATGAGGCAGGTTTTAAGTCGCCCGGTCATACAGAATTTTTAGCACAAATTTGTGAGAATTATAAAGGGGAGCCTTTCCATCCTGTGATGATGTTGGCGTCAGAACAATTATGTGTGGTGCCGCTTACTATCCATGTGGCCCTTAAGGATGTGCCGGGATTGATTAATGAAGAAATAATCATCAAAACAGTCAAGATCATAAATTTTTCCATGCAAAAATATTTTGGTCTTGAAAATCCTCGCATTGCCATAAGTGGCTTAAACCCCCACGCTGGTGAAAATAATGCTTTTGGTCGTGAAGAAACCGATATTATCATCCCTGCTATTGAAAAACTTAAATTGGAGGCTATTCGCATCACAGGGCCCATACCCGCCGATACCATGTTTCATAAAGCGGCTCGGGATAAATATGATGTGGCCCTTTGTATGTATCATGATCAGGCCTTAATTCCCATTAAAACCATAGACTTCGACGCAGGTGTTAATGTTACATTGGGACTTCCTATAATCAGAACATCACCTGATCACGGAACTGCGTTGAATATTGCAGGGCGCGGTTTGGCCAACCCGACCAGCATAATTAATTCCTTAAAGCTGGCCGATAGAATGTCACAAGATTTCATGGTCGAACAAAATCATAGTCAAGAAGATTTGGACTATTAAGCATGTATGAAGATGGCCTTCCCCCTTTGCGAGACGTGATCAGCCGCTATAACCTTATGGCAAAAAAGACCCTTGGTCAGAATTTCCTCACCGATTTAAACCTTACCAGCAAAATTGCCCGATCAGCAGGAAAACTTGATAATGCTATTATTTATGAAGTAGGCCCCGGCCCCGGCGCCCTTACCCGTGGCTTATTGATGAGCGATGCGTCGAAGGTTGTTGCCGTTGAGATGGACCCGCGCTGTATAGAAGCCTTAAAGGACGTAGAAGCGGTATATAGTGGTAAGTTGGAGGTTCATCTGGGTGATGCTTTAAAAACTCATGAAATGGCGTTGATTGGTGATAGCCAAGGTAAGGATATTCATATCATTGCTAATCTTCCATATAATGTGGGCACGGCGCTTTTGGTTAAATGGATGACATTACCCACATGGAAGCCGTGGTTTAAATCACTGACATTGATGTTTCAAAAAGAAGTGGGTATGCGGATTATAGCCAAACCAAAAACCAAAGAATATGGCCGTTTGTCTGTATTGTGTCAGTATCGGGCAGATGTGGATGTTTTATTTGATATCCCTGCCCGTGCCTTTAGCCCGCCGCCAAAAGTCACCTCCTGTAT
>CALDNY010000332.1 GCA_937914685.1 uncultured Kordiimonadaceae bacterium | reverse complement strand
CTATCGGGCGGTGATGGTTTTTCATACGCGCGCCACATTTGATCAATTTGTTGACAAAGGATGGGATTTTTTTGGCCAAGCAGACGCGGCGGCGAAAGTCGATGATCAAGGCGGCGAAGTCAATGCTGCGGGGACCGTTGTAAAAGGCGTCACCCTTTATCAAATGACCAAAAAAGGCTTGGCCTTGCAGGCAACCCTGCAAGGCACAAAATATTGGAAATGGAAAAAACTCAATTAAAGTCTTCTGATATTAAGTCTTTTGATATTAAGTCTTATAAAATTAAGTCTTATGAAATTTAACAAAGAGAACTCGATTTTAATGCAAAGTCGGGTTCTTTTTTTATGAGTTTCAAGCCAAAGAGAAGACGCAATATATTTGATTTTTTTATCACCAATTCAATCAGCAATATACTGATAATAAAGGTTCCGATCAAGATGGCCATAAATTCAAGTACCCCATTCATTCCCCAGTCGATAATATAATAACCGATGCAAATGATCACCGTTTGATGGAGGATAAAAAACGGATAGACGATGCTGTTGCAATATTGAAGTTCATCATTATTGAAATTAAGATGATGTTTGGCAAAGCCGATCAGGGTTGCTACCCATGACCATTTCATAATCATTTCCATGAGATCCCAGCTAATAATATCAAGCGGTGTATTCCAGTTATATCTGATCAATATCACACCGTAACTGGCAAGGGCCAGCGCCAATGATTTATAACGGTTGTCTTCAAATGCTTGCCAGACCGTGGGCATGCGGACAAAGATAACGCCAAGTATCAGGATATAAGCGTAAACAAAATGGCCAAACCAGTCATCCCAGATCGCATGAGTAATATCATTATTGCCGGTATAGAAAAATACGGATAGATAAAGCACAAATGGTGCCCATAAAATGCGCGCGCCTTTTGTTAGCCAATTTTCCAGCGAAGCAAGTTTCGCAATTCCAGTTTCACTGTTAATGAAAGCAAAAAGCGGCACCAGTAAAATGGTATAAACAAACAAATATGCCACATACCACATGTGATTATAGGTAGGTACAGGTGTGAGCATGCCTTCCCACCAGCTTCCGGTGAAATATTGGGTGGTCCAGAATTGCCAGAAGCCGGGCTCAATAATGCCTTTTTGTACCGCTTCGAAATAGGGTTGCGGTGCGACAATGACCGCACAGGCAAAGAAAAGCGGGATAAATAATTTAACGAACCGTTGTTTTAAAAAGCGGACGATGGTCATTCTCGTCATCATAAAACTGATGGCAACACCAGATACCAGAAACAGCAGATCAAGCCGCCATGTGGTGGTTAGTATCATAATTGATTTTAAAAATTCGCTGTCATGGCCACTTTCAATATGAAAAGGCCAATCAACGAACATCATGCCCGTATGAAAAAAGGCCAGATAAGCAAAGGCGAGTACACGGAGCCAATCAAGGAAATGTTGTCTTCCACCAAATTGGGCGCCAAAATTTGTGTTTTGTTGTTGTATAGTCATAATTAATTCTCCAATATAAATTCGCTGATCTTATAATGATGAATTATTCTGCCCATTCCATAACAATGGGATAAGCGTGCGGTTTATGTGATAATCGGATGAATGTCTGTGACAAGCGGCCTATATATTGTGATAAGAGGAAATAAGGTGAAGTATGAAGGAATTGATAAATAAAATCTTTTGCCTCTGTGTCATTTTACTTTCTATGGATTAGTTAGCCATCTGCGCTTATATTGAGAACTAAGTAAATGTTTAACGGAGAAACAAACGCGTAATGCTGACCTTAAAAAGACATTGGAAATTGTTCTTTATTTTATTTTGCTTCGTGACCATAGAGGCTGCGGTCAGGTCGACATCATTGATCATGGAATACGCAAATCGAGGAGATCCACTTGAACCTTGGAAGCCGTTTATTTGGGAATATACCAGCACATATATGGGTTTTATTCTGATCCCTTTCATAGTAATGTTTGATGAGCGTTATCCGATTTCCAGTAAAAGCTGGCCCTTAAGGCTGCTCATTCATATACCCTGCAGTATGGTTTTTTCTTTTGTTCATATAACTGGTATGGTCGGGCTTCGAAAATTAATATTCACTGCTGTTGATGACCTTTATTCCATGACCGGGCTTAATTATACGATCATTTATGAATATCGAAAAGATGTCATGGCTTATATGAGTATTCTTATGGTCATATATGCGTACCGTGAAATAATGCGCTTGCGTAACGGCGAAGCACAGTTCGAGGCTGCTAAGGCAGACCATAGTGAGGATAAAAGAATTTTGGTTAGCAAAAGAGGGCAATTTAATTTTATCAGTCCTTCTGCTGTTGATTGGGTCGAGGCGGCGGGCAATTATGTTGAGCTTCATGTGGGGGACCAAAATTATATGCTGCGCGCGACCATGAAAGAAATTGAAAATAAATTAGGCACAAAAGAGTTCGCCCGCATTCATAGATCAACCATTGTTAAAATAAATCAGGTGGATAGCATTATTCCCGCCATGAACGGCGATAAAACTATTATTTTAAAAGATGGGGAAGAACTACGTCTTTCACGGCGGTATAGTGAAAATTTAAAACTGGCAAGTTGATATTCACAGATATTCACAAAAGTGGGATGTCCTATAAAAATAAAATATATGGAGACTTAAACATGATCAATATCATTAAAATTAGTAAATTAACGCTACTGGCGGGGGCAATAGCCATGTCATATGGCACCATCGCAAAGGCACAAGACAACCCTTACCAAGAAGTGCCGGGAGTTTGGGCAAAATTGCCAGATGGTCGCAAGTGGGGATCAACCAGTACGGTTTATTATGCTGGAAATGGTAATATCTGGGCGGCAGAGCGTTGTGGAGCCAATAAAAACTGCATGGATACGCCAGATATTGATCCGGTTATGTTGATAAATCCAGAGGGCAAGATTTTAAAATCATTCGGCAAAGGCATGATGGTTTGGCCTCACGGTATTCATGTGGATCAGCAAGGCAATGTCTGGATTGCGGACGGTCGCGGCGATGAAAAGCGCGGCGTTGGGCATCAAGTTCATAAATTTAATTCTGATGGCAAGCTTCTGATGTCTTTGGGTAAGGCGGGCAAGGCGGGCAAAGGCAAATATATATTTGATCAGCCTTGTGATGTTCTTGTGGCCCCAAACGGCGATATTTTTGTGGCTGATGGTCATTCCCCAAAAGGCAATAATCGGGTTGTTAAATATAACAGTAAGGGCGAATATATTATGGAATTTGGCGGCGCTGGTGCTGAATTTGGTGAGATGTATGAACCGCACAGCTTGGCTATGGATAGTAGCGGACGTCTGTTTGTCGCTGACCGTTATAATGACCGGGTGCAGATTTTTGACCAGCAAGGAAAATTTCTCATGTCATGGCGCCAATTTGGTCGACCAAGCGGGCTTTATATTGATAAAAACGATATTTTATATGTGGCCGACAGTGAAAGCAATTCGGGCGGCACTCGTAACCCCGGTTTTAACCGTGGCATCCGCATCGGTAGCGCCGTCACAGGATGGGTAACCGCTTTTATCCCTGACCCTGATCAAGGCGTCGCCTTTAGCCGCGCGGAAGGCGTCACCGCCGATGAGGACGGAAATGTTTTTGGCGCAGAAGTAGAAGAACAAAATCTGCGTAAATATGTGCCAAGGGGAACATTGCCTAGAAAACAAAGGTAATTTTTTTAAAATTCTTTACCAGTTAATGTTTTGTAATTTATCTATAACTTTATCAAGGGTTGCTACGGTTTCATTTGGGGTGTAGTCGGTCAGTGGTTTTCGCTTGGTGCCGCGATCAACCCAGACTGCACGAAATCCCATTTCGCGCGCGGCTACTAAATCAAGGTGGGGACTGGCACAAATGTGAAGAACATCATCTTTTGTAATGCCAAGTTGTTTGTGGGCATATTCAAATATTTTTCGCGATGGCTTATAAGCCTGCGCCTGTTGTGCTGAAATGACCCGATCAATATGACCGCCGAGTTGGTCGACATTTCCGGCGATGATATCATCGTCGGTATTGGAAATGATGCACAGCTTAAAACCCATATTCTTTAATTGAGCTAAAGTAGAAACTACTTCTGCAAAGGGCGGCATTTTTGAAATTGAGGACGTCAATATATCAATATCACTCGCTTGATAAGCAAGGCCAAGTTCTATCATCGCCATTTCAAGAGCTTTGCCTGCCACGTCTTTAAATTTACGGTGCGGGGTGCTTTGCTCTAATTGATGTTCGTACTTATCATATATTTCAATAAGCGTGTCTGGGTCTATTGAATGATCTGTTTGCTGGACAAGTATTTGTTTAACCGCCGCTAGCAACCCCTCATCCCATTGGATCAGGGTGCCATAACAATCAAAAGTTAACCAAAGTGGTTTTTGTCCCTTTAATGCCATGATATTATCCTTTGCGGACTTTTTGAATGAATGGTGCGCCAAGGAAGATTCGAACTCCCGACCCCTTGATTCGTAGTC
>CALDNY010000331.1 GCA_937914685.1 uncultured Kordiimonadaceae bacterium | reverse complement strand
CATGCGCGCGCCAAAAGTTACCATCGCGCCGACCATTTCGGCGATTTCCATCACTTCGGTGCTGATTTCGTGACGGATACAATCATCATCTAAAAAGAGCATGGGACGTTCGGCCGCCAATAGATAATCGGCTATTTTTATCACGTCTTTTTGGCGTGGAGCCACCTCAATATCAACAGTCGAGCGTGAACGGGGAATTATTTCAGCACTTTCAACCTTAGCTTCCCAATGATCCTTTGAAAATGTAAGGAAAGTAGGCCCGCCTGGTGGCGCTTCCGATAACATAAAGGCGCGACGTAAAGTATCGGGGATTGTTTGGGCACTGGTCACATCCCATGTCCATTGGGCGTAATCGGCAGGGAGTTTATGAAGGTTCGGTGCCTCAAGAAAACCGTTGCTACCGCGATAATCAGTGGCTTGGCGGCCTGCGGTTATAACAACGGGGGTGCGGTCACGGTAACAGCTAACCATTTGACCAAGAGCGTAGGCGGCACCCGCCACAGAATGAAGTTGTACGATCGATGTTTTGCCGCTAGAGCGCGAATAACCATCGGCCATGGCCATGGCGGCATTTTCATGAATACAGGTAGCATATTTTAACTGAGGACGGTCAACGAGAGCGTCCAAAAAGCCCACTTCCTCTGATCCGGCGAGGCCAAAAACGTAGGGTATATCCCATTCTATGAGAAATTCCGCCATCACTTCGCCGCCTGATAACCCCGTTAAGATCCGGCTTTGTTCGGGGCTGTCATTTGTTTGTGCCTGAACGGTTGGCACGGATAAACTATTGGCAATGGCGCTGGCACCAACCGCAGAAACACCCACTTTTGAAAGTTTTGCCATGAATTGCCGGCGATCAATTTTATCATCGATGAAGTCTTTAGTGAGTTCGAACATGTGCTTTTCCTCTGATAATATTGTTTAGAAATTACGTTTAGTGGGCTGCTTGCTTTTCTTTCTATATTGCCTTGTACCGGGCTTTCCGGCTGATGATCTGCCTTCTAGTCGGTTGGTCTTAGCCAGAGGGCCTTGTAAGGCGATGCCGAGTTCTCGGGCTTCTAGATGTTTTATTTCGTCGCGGATTTTAGCCGCTTGCTCGAATTCTAAGTTGCCAGCAGCTTCGAGCATGTTTTTTTCTAGGCCAGTGATATATGAACGTAAATTATGACCAACTAGATTGTTGCTATCGCTATCAATTCCCACTGTCACATGATCGCCTTCGGCGGCACTGCCGATAATATCACCAATAGACTTTTTGATTGATGTGGGCGTAATGGCATTATCCACATTATATTGATGTTGAATGACGCGTCTGCGGTCGGTTTCGGCCATGGCCGCTTTGATGCTGCGGGTTTCTTTATCGGCGTATAAAATAACCTTACTATCAATATTTCGCGCCGCCCGTCCGATGGTTTGAATGAGAGACGTTTCACTACGTAAGAAGCCTTCTTTATCGGCGTCTAAGATGGCGACTAGGGCGCATTCTGGAATGTCTAATCCTTCACGCAGGAGATTGATACCAATCAGAATATCAAAGACACCCATCCGTAAATCACGAATAATCTCAATACGCTCCAAAGTATCAATATCACTATGCAGATAGCGCACTTTAAGGCCATTATCGTGCAAATATTCCGATAAATCCTCAGCCATGCGCTTGGTCAATGTGGTGACCAATACTCTATGGCCTGCTTTAATAACCTTGCCTGCTTCGTGGAAAAGATCATCTACTTGGCTGTCTACGGGTCTGATTTCTACGGGAGGGTCAATCAAGCCAGTGGGGCGGATGATTTGTTCAACATAATGTCCGTCTGTTTGTTTCATTTCCCACGGTCCCGGGGTTGCGGACACATATATGGACTGGGGTCGCATGGTTTCCCATTCTTCAAATTTTAACGGGCGGTTATCAATGCAGGAGGGCAGGCGGAAACCAAATTCTGCCAATGTGCTTTTGCGTGAAAAGTCGCCCTTTGACATGCCGCCGATTTGGGGAATACTAACATGGCTTTCATCGACAAAAAGTAGCATATTATCAGGTAGATATTCAAATAATGTCGGCGGATGTTGGCCCGGTTCGCGGCCTGTTAAGTGGCGCGAGTAATTTTCAATACCGCCGCAGGCACCCGTTGCTGCCATCATTTCTAGGTCAAATTTAGTGCGTTGCTCGATACGGGCCGCTTCTAATAGCATGCCTTTATCGGCGTAATCTTTTAAACGCCAATCGAGTTCCTGTTTGATGGTTTTTATGGCTTGATCCATGCTGGGGCCGGGGGTGACATAATGGCTGTTGGCATAGATTTTAATGACGTCTAAATCATCTAACTTTTCACCTGTTAGTGGATCAAACAGAATGATGCGCTCTAATTCATCACCAAAGAAATCAAGCCGCCAAGCGCGATCTTCATAGTGACTGGGGAATATTTCAATGGCATCGCCGCGCACTCGAAATGTGCCTCGAGTGAAGGAATGATCATTGCGTTTATATTGTATTTCGATCATATCGCGCAGTAATTTGCGCTGATCATAAAGCTTGCCCACATCAAGTTGGATCGTCATTTCCAAATAAGTTTCCGCACTTCCCATACCGTAAATGCACGAGACACTGGCGACAATAATTACATCATCGCGTTCAAATAATGAACGGGTTGCCGCATGGCGCAAGCGGTCAATATTTTCGTTAATGCTGGCATCTTTTTCGATGAAGGTATCAGAGCGGGGAACATAGGCTTCGGGTTGATAATAATCATAGTAGGAAACGAAATAGCCAATGGCATTGTCGGGGAAAAAGCTTTTCATCTCGCCGTATAATTGGGCCGCTAAAGTTTTATTATGGGCCATAATCAAAGCAGGACGCTGGGTTTGCTCGATAATTTTGGCCATGGTGTATGTTTTGCCTGAGCCGGTGACCCCCAACAAAACCTGATCACTTAATCCTTCTTCTATTCCTTGGACTAAGTCATGGATCGCTTTTGGCTGATCACCAGCAGGGCTAAAATCAGAATCAATGCGAAATTTTATGCCGCCTTCGGTTTTTTCCGGCCTTTTTAGTCCCAATGGGCTAATGTTTTTTGGTGGTATATGTAATTTTTCTGCGCTCATGGGCATAATATGATGGGAATGCCTCTAATTTGCAATCTCTCTCTTGCACTATTTTGCAACTTCACTTAATTTTGCTTTCATATTATTTTGATTTATATATTGGATAGAAAATGGCCTTTATCGCAGACGCCCTTGGGCGGATTAAACCATCCCCAACCATCGCTGTTACCACCAAAGCGGCTGAACTTCGCGCCGCTGGTAAAGATGTGATCGGTCTTGGCGCGGGCGAACCTGATTTTGATACCATTGATTATGTTAAGGAAGCGGCGATCAAAGCCATTAACGAAGGAAAAACCAAATATACCGCCCCTGACGGAACACCAGAATTGAAAGAAGCTATTTGTTTTAAATTTAAACGCGATAATGGTCTTGATTATAAAAATGAGAATATTACCGTTAATTGCGGCGGCAAACACACTATTTATAATGCGCTAATGGCCACTATAAATGAGGGTGATGAAGTGATTATTCCAGCACCTTACTGGGTGTCCTATCCAGATATGGTGCTGTTGGCGGGGGGAACACCGGTTATTATTGAGGCAAGCATTGAAAATAATTTTAAAATCACTGCGGAACAATTAGCGGCGGCAATTAACCCAAAGACAAAATGGATCATTTTAAATTCACCGTCTAACCCGTCGGGGGCGGCTTATTCATTGGATGAAATGAAGGCACTTACGGATGTATTATTAAAGCATCCCCACGTTTGGGTTCTGGCCGATGATATATATGAGCATATTATTTATGATGGTTTTGAATTTCACACGGTGGCAGAAGTGGAGCCAAAATTAATCGATCGCACCCTAACCATGAATGGTGTGGCCAAGGCCTATGCCATGACAGGATGGCGCATTGGCTTTGGCGGTGGACCAGTTTCGCTTATTAAAGCTATGGCTAAAATCCAATCCCAAAGCACATCAAATCCTTGTTCAATTTCACAAGCGGCCTCTGTCGCGGCTTTAACGGGTTCTCATGATTATATTAAGGAGCGAACCAAACAGTTTCAAAAACGTCGTGATCTTGTGGTCTCTATGATTAATGATGTACCGGGGCTTATTTGCCCAACCCCTGAGGGAGCATTTTATGTTTACCCAAGTTGTGCGGGGCTGATCGGTAAAAAAACGCCAGAAGGAAAAGTCATTAAAACAGACCTTGATGTTTGTAATTATTTACTGGAATCCGTTGGTGTCGCCGTTGTCCACGGTGAGGCTTTTGGTTTATCGCCGTATTTTCGTATTTCATACGCCACATCAGAGGATCTATTAATTGAAGCTTGCAGCCGTATTAAAAAAGCGTGTGAGGCGCTTCTTTAATTGATGGATTTTGATCTTATTATATTCGATTGTGACGGTGTTCTTGTAGATAGCGAGATAATATCCAACGTCCTTTTACGTGATGCCTTGGCGAGAAATGGCCTTGATATGACATTGCAGGACGTTATTGAAACCTATGTGGGCCGCTCGATGCTTTCGGTAGTAAAGATATCAGAAAAGCTGTTGGAGCGTCCTCTTCCTGATGATTTTTTAGAAAAATTGCAGTCTGATACATTTAATGAATTTCGTAAAAAATTAAAAGCCGTCAAGGGGGTCAAAGATGTTTTACGAATTTTGCAAGAAAAACAGATTAAATATTGCGTGGCATCAAGTGGTACTTTTGAAAAAATGGATATTACCCTTGGCTTGACGGAGCTTAAGGAATTCTTTGACGACCATATATATAACACTTCCCAAGTGAAACGCGGTAAACCTTATCCTGATTTATTTCTTTATGCCGCCGAACAAATGCAGGTCGAGCCTGCTAAATGCCTAGTCATTGAAGACAGCCTGCCCGGTGTTCAAGCCGCCGTTAACGCAGGGATGGAGGTGATGGCCTACTCTGTGCGAGGCAATGACGATAAATTAAAAAAAGCTGGTGGTTTGGTTATTAATGATATGGGTCAAGTGATCGAGCATATATTCAATTAATTTTTTCGTTTTGCCAGAGGTGATGCTATTTGAGGCTAAACAAAAAAGCAAAAAAAATGCCGGGTCATAAAGACCCGGCAAGTTCACAAAATATAGGGAGGTTTCATATCTTGGGAGAGTATGAAACGAGTGATGGCCCGTAAAGGGGGAGGATGCGAACCACCACTTTCTGAATGATTAAAGAACCATTCAGGATGTTTCTCAACATCTGATTTAAGTTATAGATGATTTAATTAAATATGAGTACTAGGGTAAATAGCATTGCAGCTATGCAAAAAATGCATAGCTTCTGTCTTGGTTTTGCCATATTGATCATTATCATATTAAAAGATTGAATTTTTAAATTCTTTTGTAATGAATTCACGGAATGCGCCAATGCGTCTTGTTTTTCTAAGCTCTTGAGTATAAACGATATATGCAGGAAATTGTGGGCATTCAACATCTTCTAATACCCGAACCACATTCATTGAGCCTTGAACGAGATAATCGGGAATTGCGGCGATTCCCAATCCTGATTTTATGGCTTGCAGAGCGCCATTTATACTATTTATTTGTAAAATAGGCGTTCTTTTTTCTGTAGCTCCTAATTTTAAAATCCAATTAATATTATGGATAGGGCTACTGGGAAGCTCACCATAGGTAATTAAACGATGATGATCTAGGTCCTCGATTTTTTGTGGGCGCCCATATTTGTTTAAGTAAGCAGGTGAGGCATAAAGATGATGTTGAAAAGTGCCGATTTTGATTTGTATTAAATCAAGCTGTTCTGTGGGATGGAAGCGGATCGCCACATCGGCTTGCCTTGTTAATAGATTTAAATTTTTATCTGCGATGATCATTTGCACATTGATTTCAGGATATTGGTCTATGAATTTTTTGATATTATGCATCATCCATGTGGAACCAAAACTGTTTGTTGTGGTGATTTTGAGATTGCCGCGAGGACATTCTCTACCGTCCATTATATTTTGTTCCGTCATTTGGATTTTGGACAAAACATCTTTTGTGGTTTCAAAAAGTGTTTCCCCTTCGTCAGTGAGGATTAAGCCTCTGGCGTGACGATTAAATAATGAGGTTTGAAGGCTATCTTCTAAGGTGCGGATTTGGCGACTAACCGCAGATTGGCTTAAGCCCAATGTTTCACCAGCATGGGTAAAACTTCCTGCGGTGGCCACTGTGTGGAATATGCGTAATTTATCCCAATCCATATTGGTTCTTTCTTTTTGGCGTTTTTTAATTCAGCTATTATTATTCATTTTCGGCTATAAATTTTTCTGCTTCGAGGGCTGCCATACAACCCATTCCTGCGGCGGTTACGGCTTGGCGGTATTTTTCATCACTGACATCTCCTGCGGCATAAACACCGGCAATATTAGTTTTGGTGCTATCGGCTGCTGTATTGATATATCCGCGTTGGTTAATATCAACTTTTCCTTTAAAAAGAGACGTTGACGGGGCATGACCGATGGCAATGAAGACACCGTGGGCGGCAACTTCGCTAAGCTCACCCGTTTTAATATTTTTAAGGCGCACTGCCGTTACGCCGCCCATAGGGGGAGCGTCACCAAGAATTTCATCTAGTTGGCTATCCCATATGCATTCAATTTTTTCATTGGCATATAATCTATCTTGGAGAATTTTTTCAGAACGCAATTGATCACGGCGATGAACGAGGGTTACTTTTGAGGCAAACTTAGTCAGGAAAATTGCTTCTTCAACGGCAGTATTACCGCCACCGACGACGATAACGTGTTTTTCGCGGTAAAAGAAACCATCACATGTAGCACAAGCAGAAACACCTCTTCCTTGAAATGCTTCCTCGCTAGGCAAACCAAGCCATTTTGCTTGTGCGCCCGTGGCGATAATGACCGTATCACTGATATATTTATCGCCGCTGTCGCCTGTGCAGATAAAGGGACGTTTGGAAAAGTCTACATCAGTGATGAAATCGGTAATAATTTCTGTATCAACATTTTGGGCCTGAGCCTTCATTTGTTCCATAAGCCACGGCCCTTGAACGGCCTCTGCAAAGCCGGGATAATTTTCCACGTCAGATGTAATGGTAAGTTGTCCACCTGGTTCC
>CALDNY010000330.1 GCA_937914685.1 uncultured Kordiimonadaceae bacterium | reverse complement strand
TTCATTAGAACTGTAAGCCTACACCCAGATTAAAGCGATTATCATTTTTGGTAATATTCGCATGATCATCAATCTGATAATCAGCTTTTAGCACAACATTTTGATGAGGCCAATAGTTGAGACCAAAAGAAGTTTGTTTATTGGCAGTGTCAATTATGTTACCTGCCATATTATCCCATAAACTATAGCGGGCGAAGAGGCCTATGGCACGATCATTGCCTAAATTATATCGGTAAGAAGGTTCAATATACCAACCACGCTGAACGTCATTGCCTAAAAGCTCAGTTTCTTTGCTATTTAAATTCCACTGGGCATATAAGGCGCGTAAACCAAGCTCACTTGTTGTTGAAACTTGCTGTTTAATATCACCGTGTACTTCAAATAATGTTGCCGATGTGGGGGCGGCGGATGTTTGGGTCAGGTCGTTTTGATAATGGAGGGAGGCGGCAAAATTAACGCCTGGTGCCGCCGTCCATGACAATCGTCCTGTATAGGCGGTATTTTTCCAATCGGCTTTTGCTACTTTTTGACGACCGCTACGGATCAGAAATGCCTTAGAGCCAGTGATCGGTGTTTTAAGACCAGAATGAACCATTGCGTCATATTTTAAATTTTCTGAGATTTTACCGCTCATTTTAATTCCAGCTTCCCACCATGTGGCTGGAATGATGTTTTTTTCTACTTCATTACGCTCAACGCCGTAAAATGTTGGTGGTTCATGGGTTTCATTTAAAATACCAATCGGTACGAGCTGAAGCCCCACTGTCGCTATGGTGTTTTGGCTTATATCAAATTCAAGGTAAGCCTGTTCAACTTCGAATTCACCAACCTGACCGTCACCAGCGATGGAATGTTCTATTTCTAATTCGCTAAAAAATCTAATTTTATCATTAAATTCATGGCTCATAAACATGACAAATCGGTGTAGGTCAATCTCATCGGTTTGACCTGCATTATAATGAAGTTCTGCGTAACCGCCGATGCCTGTACCACTGCTAGAGGCGGGTGATGATGATAACCCTCCTTCTTCTATCGCACTGACGGTGGCTTCGATCATTTGTTCTGTGTTTGCAGCCTGTTGCTTATTTTCAGCAACGGCTATTTCCGTTTTCCCCACAAGTTTTTGAAGCTCTGAAATCTGTTGTTGCTGCTTTTGAATGATAGCCCACATTTCTTGTTGCGAAGGTAGCTCTTGAGCCAAAGCACTAGATGTGTAATATGAGAAAGATAAAATCAGGGCGGTGGCCGAAATATTAAGAATTTTTATAGTCATAGAGGGTCCGTTCTAAAATATATGCAAAATCAATTATAGTCGCTTCTTAATAATGAGAATGATTATTAGTTGTTGACTTGTTAATAATAATTATTAATAACAATAGCAATAGAAAAATGATTTTCATGTAAAAAAAATGGCTTTGAAAGATGAATGAAATAGCAAATTTTAATAAAAGACGCCGCGTCTTGCGCTTAGCCGCTTATTCAACGGCGGCATTAATGACACCAAGTGCGCTTTGGGCGTCAACAAATTCAGCTCAAATATATAGTTGGTATGGTCGTGCTCTTGGTGCGGAAACCTCTATTCAACTATATCATCATCAAAAAGAAGAGGCAGAAAATATCCTTAAGGAAGCTGTCGCTATTATCCGCAAATATGAAGCCATATTTAGTTTGTTTGATGACAATTCAGAAGTGGCGCGATTAAATAAAGCAGGCAAACTTGATAGGCCATCGGCAGAATTTATCAAGCTGATCACTATCTCACAAAATTTTAGCCATCAGACGGACGGTGCTTTTGATATTAGTATTCAGCCATTATGGAATTTATATAAAAACCATTTTAGCAACAATAACCAGTTAGATTTAAATGAACAGATTTCCCATGTTATCGGTTCTGTAGGGTGGCAAAATATCAGCGTTGATCACGGGAAAATAGCGTTTAAAAAACCAACAATGTCCGTCAGCTTTAACGGTATCGCCCAAGGTTATATTACTGATAAAGTAACGGAATTTTTAAGCTCTCAAGGATT
>CALDNY010000329.1 GCA_937914685.1 uncultured Kordiimonadaceae bacterium | reverse complement strand
ACTAAAACAGTGGGTTAAAGAGAAACTAGAGTAGTTATCTGGGTCAGCCCCAAATAAAAATAAAATCATCATCGGTACAGTTATGATCGTGATCAAGGTTGTGATAAAAATTAAACTCGCCACTTCTTCTGGGTTTCGATTATATTTTGAAGCCAGTAAATAACTGAAAACGGCAACGGGCATTGACATCTGCATGATCAGAACATTTCGCTCCACTCCTTCAAAACCAAAGAGAGCCGCGACGCTAATACCGATGGTCATGCCCATGGCAATTTTGCTAAGACTGATGGCTAATATTTTACCAAAATGGATAACTTTTAGGCGCGCTAATGATGCTCCTAAGGTAAGCAACATAAGGGGGATTGTGACACCCGCTAGTAATTTTGTGGTATTCATCAGCCATAGAGGGGGGGTAATGTCGCTCACTATAAAAAACAATGCGGCCAAAATTCCCCACAATAATGAAACCCTAAGTAAAGACGCTGGATGCATATTGCCGTGGGAAATAAATAAAGAGACGGTAAATTGAAACAACGCCGCAACGGTGAAATAAGCAATAGCATAAGACATGCCCACTTGGCCAAAGGCAAAAAGACATAAAGGAATACCCATATTGCCGCTATTGGTGCTCGCTAGAGCGATGATAAAGCCGCGTTTTGGTAATTTAAAGACAAAAACATATAAAATCGCCGCCATAAGCAGGATAAATATGGACGTGAATGAGGCGAACATAAAATGGGCCGCCGTCCCTAAATCACTCCCTAGATTAAGTACGCCAACGAAAATAAGACACGGTGCGCCAAAATTCATATTAATCCGCGTGACAAACTCTGTGGGAAACTCTATCCCCCGTTTTACCCAAACATAACCTATTGATGCGATGATCAGTACTGGCGCGATTATATTAATCAGTTCTATCAACATAGAATATTAACTTTCATAGGGAATTTCTGGCATAGGTAATTTCTGGTAAATGTGTTTTGGTGAAAGTAATGAAATCATCGATCAATTTACGTTGTTGTTCGCTTAATTGATGAGAGGTCGTTAGTAATCCGATCTCCCGTTTAAAATCATAACCGATCATTTTTATACGGCTGACACCTTCGCTTCGGTAATGATCGGGCATGGTTGTAAAGCCAACTCCAGCCGCGACCATGCTTAAGGCGCGTTCGTCTTGGGTTGTGTTATAGACTAATCTAGGCCTGACATTATGATCAGTGAAAAAGCGGCTGGTTTCACTTAATATTTCACAACGTCCCCGTACGATTGTAGCTTCCCCTGCAAAATCGCTTGGATGAATGAGCTTCTTTCTTGCCAACGGGTGATGTTGGGCTAAGGCTATCGAATAGCCTTCCCGATAAAGAGGGAATTTATCTTGTTTTAAGGCTGGTCTGATAATAGTCATGGCAATATCAATTTTACCCTGATCAAGGCGGTTTAATAATTCCTGTTCTGTGCCTTCAAATAATTCGATGATTAAGCCGCTTATCTCACGGCTAAAAGCGCCTAAAATGCTTTGAATGATTGATGAGGGGATGGTCATTAAAATACCAAGGCGTAATAATAGGGTCCGATTTGTTGATTTTATTTCCGCTTCGGCAAGATTTAATTGATATAATATTGATTTTGCGTGAGGGACAAATCGTGTGCCACTTTCTGTTAAAAATACCCTTTTGGAAGAACGGTCAAATAATTTACTGCCCAAATTAATTTCAAGTTTTTTAATACCCGCCGATAAAGTGGGCTGTGTGACAAATACTCGAGCGGCTGCTTTTGTAAAGCTACCGGTTTCAACGATAGCTAAAAAATAACGAAGCTGATAATTTTCAATCATTGAATATTTTTACCTAATATAATATTTCCATAGATGATATCTATTTTTATGAGATTTGTAAATTTTCTTATTTTATATTAAAGTAAAGAGAAAATGGGAGTGAAAAGTGGAAAAATTAAAAAGCAATTCGTTGGACTATATCACGGGTTTATTATGTATATTTGTTGCTTATAAAGTCTTTGAACAAAGCGTTCTTGAACATCATTTCATCATTCCGACACAGATTTTGGCGGTGGGTTTGATCCTTGGTAATTTTGTTTATGGGGCTGACCCAGATAATGCACAATTTGTGTTATAGGGGTATGTATGAGA
>CALDNY010000328.1 GCA_937914685.1 uncultured Kordiimonadaceae bacterium | reverse complement strand
CAAATTGTGCATTATCTGGGTCAGCCCCTAAAAAAATAATATTGTGAAATATGGCCTTAAATTTAATAATATTATATATTTAGCTATGAAAATAATATAATATTTCGTTTAAACGTAGTTTTTTATGCAAATATTATAATAAAATTTTTGAACGAGAAAGACTAGATGCACCAAATTAAACTTGATGATATTGATTTTAAAATTCTGAGAATCTTACAAGAGGAAGGCCGTGTCACCAATGTTGATTTGGCAAGCCGTGTTGGCATTACAGCGCCGCCCTGTTTACGCAGAGTTCGCGCTCTTGAAGATGGGGGATATATAAAGGGTTATCACGCTGAGTTAAATGCAAAATTATTGGGCTTTGATTTGGTGGTATTTGCCATGGTCGGCCTTCATAATCAGGCGGAAAGGGATTTATTGGCCTTTGAAAAATTGGTTGGTAGCTGGCCTATGGTGCGCGAAGTCTATATGCTTAACGGTGAAATTGATTTTATCTTGAAAGTTGTGGCCCGCGACCTTAATCATTTCCAAACGTTCCTTACCACACATCTTACACCAGCCCCTAATGTGTCTAGTGTAAAAACATCTTTGAGCATCCGTTGCGGTAAAAGCCGTGAGGGTATTCCCTTTACCCCTGATTCAGTAAAAAGTGATTAGACATAAAAACGCCGCCTATAGAAAGCGGCATAATTTTTTATGATTAGATAGATTAGATAAAGTCTATTTTGACTATTTCGTAATAGGTATCACCGCTAGGGGTTTTTACCTCAACCTCATCGCCCAAACTTCTACCGATCAGCGCCCGGCCGATGGGTGAGCTGTGGGAAATTTTGCCAGCACTTACATCAACTTCATCAACGCCGACGATTTGATAGGTGAATTCTACATTATCTTCATCCGCAATAGTGACAGTAGAGGCAAACAATACTTTATTGCCAGAAAGATCCTTAGGGTCGATTACTTCAGAACGACTAATACTGCCTTCAATCACCTGAATCCGGCTCTCGGTCATGCCTTGCTGTTCCTTAGCGGCATGATATTCAGCATTTTCAGAAAGATCACCGTGTGCGCGAGCTTCTTCGATAGCTTTAATGATAGTGGGCCTTTGAACGTGCTTCAAATTTTTTAATTCTTGCTCTAGCTTTAAATGGCCATTAGCAGTCATGGGAACTTTTTCTAACATATTCTTTACTTTATTTTCTCTCTATTAATTTTAATCAATCATACATCATTTGAAATAAGATTGAAGGGGTTTAACTTCAAGTGAAGAAGATTTCAAGACTTTTATTGCTTCCATCGCTGAAATAGAGCCCCTTGCGGTAGTATAATAGGGTATACTTCTAATCAGTGCTGTTCGGCGAAGTTCATAACTATCCTTGATCGATTGCGCCCCTTCTGTTGTATTAAAGACAAGATCAATCTCATCATTTTTCATAGCATCTACAATATGCGGCCGTCCTTCAAGGACTTTATTTATTTTCTTAACGTCGATGTCTTGCGATTTCAGAAAATCTGCGGTACCGCCTGTAGCAATCACAGAATAGCCCATTTTAATAAGCTCTTTTGCGGGGATAACCATTTTGATCTTATCTTTATTCTTTACAGAAATAAAAACACTCCCTTTCAGGGGCAGATGAGTTCCTGCGGCAATTTGTGATTTTAAAAATGCTTTGGCAAACGTGTCGTCAAGGCCCATAACTTCGCCTGTTGAGCGCATTTCTGGGCCAAGTAAAACATCAACACCTGGAAAACGATTGAATGGAAGCACGGCTTCTTTTACGGCAAAGTGATCTGTTTTATAACTTGGGATGTCAAAATCTTTTAGTTTTTCCCCAGCCATCAACCTTGCGGCTATTTTGGCGACAGGTGCGCCAATGGCCTTAGCAACAAAAGGTATGGTGCGGCTGGCACGGGGGTTTACTTCAATAAGGTAAACAACATCATCCTTAACGGCATACTGAACATTCATCAGTCCAACGACTTTTAAGGCAAGAGCGAGTTTTTTTGTTTGGGTTTCTAATTCTTTGATGACGCTGTCTTTTAAGGAATAAGGGGGTAAAGAACAGGCACTATCCCCTGAATGAACGCCCGCCTCTTCGATATGTTGCATAATGGCAGCAATGTGAACGTGTTCCCCATCACAAAGCGCATCGACGTCGATTTCAGTGGCACCGCCAAGGTAGCGGTCAATAAGCACGGGGCTATCCCAAGAAACGCTGACCGCTTCTTTCATATAGCGGCTTAAGGATACTGTGTCATAAACAATTTCCATGGCCCGCCCACCCAAAACATATGAAGGGCGAATCAATATGGGGTATCCAATCGCTTCAGCGATAGTAACCGCTTGTTCTGTTGTTGTCGCGAGGCCGTTTTTTGGTTGTTTTAAGTTAAGGCTGTCGACCAGATCTTTAAAGCGCTCTCGATCTTCCGCAAGGTCAATAGAATCCGGAGATGTTCCTAAGATGGGAATATCGAAGGCCTCTAAGGCATGAGAAAGTTTGAGGGGTGTTTGACCACCAAACTGAACGATGACGCCAAGAACTTGACCATTTTGCTGCTCTCTTTGAATAATGTCGATGACATTTTCCGCGGTTAGTGGCTCAAAATATAGGCGGTCTGATGTATCATAATCCGTCGATACAGTTTCTGGGTTACAATTGACCATAATGGTTTCATAACCCTGTTCGCTTAAGGCAAAGGCCGCATGACAACAACAATAATCAAATTCGATTCCTTGGCCGATACGGTTAGGGCCTCCCCCTAAAATGATAATTTTTTTGGCGTCCGTTGGATCTGATTCGCATTCAACAATGCCTGATGCATCCCTCTCATAGGTGGAATAAAGGTATGGTGTTTGTGAGGCAAATTCAGCGGCACAAGTATCAATTCGTTTGAAGCTTGGGCGAATATCAAGGCTAAGACGTTTTTGTAAGACTTCTTTTTCCGTTAATCCCGCTAGCTCAGCAAGGCGCGCATCACCAAACCCGAGTGATTTTAATTTAACGAAGTCATCTTTTGCATCGGGTAATCCCGATTTGCGCACATTTTGCTCTGCATCAATGATGATTTTTATTTGATCAATAAACCAAGGGTCATATTTGGCGATAGCGTGAATTTCAGCACTACTTATACCAAGGCGCAAGGCTTGAGCCATAACAAGAAGTCGGTCCGCTGTTGGCACGGCTAGGGCCGCTTTAACGGCATTGATATCGCCGCCATCAGGATCATAGCCTGTAATATCAATTTCATTAAGGCCCGTAAGGTCTGTTTCCATGGAACGCAGTGCTTTTTGCAAACTTTCGGGAAAACTGCGACCAATGGACATGGCTTCGCCTACTGATTTCATGGCGGTGGTCAAGGTTGGTGCTGAATCGGGAAATTTTTCAAATGTAAAGCGTGGAATTTTCGTGACCACATAATCTATTGTCGGTTCAAAGGATGTTGGGGTGACGCCGGTAATTTCATTTTGCAGTTCATCGAGAGTATAACCAACGGCCAGTTTTGCAGCGACTTTGGCGATGGGAAACCCTGTTGCTTTAGAGGCTAATGCTGATGAACGACTGACCCGTGGGTTCATTTCGATAATAATAAGCTCACCATTTTCAGGGTTCACAGCAAATTGAACGTTTGATCCGCCCGTTTCTACGCCGATTTCACGAAGAACAGCGATTGAGGCATTACGCATGATCTGATATTCTTTATCGGTCAAAGTAAGTGCCGGAGCCACCGTAATACTATCGCCTGTATGAATGCCCATAGGATCTAAATTTTCAATGGAACAGATGATAATGCAATTATCAGCAGTGTCGCGCATCACTTCCATTTCATATTCTTTCCAGCCTAAAACCGATTGTTCCACAAGAACTTCTGTAGTTGGAGAGGCATCAAGCCCGCCCAAGACAATATTAATATATTCTTCTTTATTATAAGCAATACCACCACCCGTACCTCCCATTGTGAAGCTTGGTCGAATGATGCTGGGAAGTTTAATATAATCCAGAGCGTCCAATGCTTGGTCTAGTGTATTGACGACGCGACTACGAGGGGTATTTAAATTAAGGCGCTTCATGGCATCTTTAAAAAGCTGTCTGTCTTCTGCCATATTTATGGCGTCAACTTTGGCACCAATTAATTCTACATTATATTTTTTTAAAATACCCCGTTTATCAAGCTCAAGAGCGGTGTTAAGCCCTGTCTGGCCACCCATGGTTGGCAATATGGCATCGGGTTTTTCTTTGATAATTATTTTTTCGACCATTTCGGGAGTGATCGGCTCTATGTAAGTGGCATCGGCCAAATCAGGGTCGGTCATAATGGTCGCGGGATTGCTATTGATTAAAATGACACGGTATCCTTCTTCGCGAAGGGCTTTGCATGCTTGGGTGCCTGAATAATCAAATTCGCAGGCTTGACCAATTATTATCGGTCCGGCGCCGATGATGAGGATAGAATTTATGTCAGTACGTTTAGGCATGGTTTAAAATCATTTCCATAAAGCGGTCAAAAAGATAATGGCTGTCTTGTGGTCCGGGGCTAGCCTCGGGATGGTGTTGTACGGAAAATACTGGCTTATCAATAAGCTCTATTCCGCAGCATGTTTTATCAAATAATGAAATGTGACTTAAACGAACATTATCGGGTAATGTGTCTTTATCGATCATAAAGCCGTGGTTCATAGATGTGATTTCCACTTTATTGGTATTAAAATCCATCACGGGATGGTTAGCGCCGCGATGCCCTTGATACATTTTTGTGGTTTTGGCCCCCACAGCAAGGCCAAGCATTTGATGGCCTAAACAAATGCCAAACAATGGAATATTTGTCTGCAATAATTGTTTGATAACAGGAATGGCATATTTACCAGTAGCCGCAGGATCACCTGGGCCATTGGAAAGAAAGATCCCGTCAGGTTTATGACTAAGGATTTCGTCGGCACTAGCATTGGCCGGAACCACTGTAACTCTTGCCCCTGTTGAGGCTAAGCAGCGCAAAATATTGCGTTTGATACCGTAATCCACAGCAACCACATGGGCTTTTGGCTTTGTCAGTTGACCGTAGCCTTCTTTAAGTGTCCAGCGGGTCTCATTCCATGTGTAATTTTCTTTACAGCTTACTTCAATGGCAAGATCCATACCTTCTAAGCCTGGCCAATCATTGGCTTTTGCAATAAGTGCAGGGATATCGAATATGGCATCCGGATTAAAACATATAACCCCATTGGGGGCTCCATTATTTCTAATGTGTCTAGTCAGGCGTCTGGTATCAATACCCGAAATTCCCGTCAGATTTTGTTTTATACACCAGTCATTAAAATGCATGCTTGATCTGAAATTTGAAGGTTCGGTGATATCTTGACGAAGGATTAGACCACGTACGGCTGATACTTGAGTTTCATTATCTTGATCATTTGTGCCGACATTTCCGATGTGAGGAAAGGTGAAATTAATAATCTGCCCCGCATAAGAAGGGTCGGTCAATATTTCCTGATAACCGGTCATTGAAGTATTAAAACATACTTCGCCAACTGTAGTTGCCACTTTACCAACACCATATCCCCAGAAAATTGATCCGTCCCCAAGAACCAATACGGCTGTAATTTCTTGGTGTGGTGGTTTGTGGCAGTCCAGTTTGTCCGTCATAGGCTAAAACTTTATATTGAATGTTTGTCGTGATTTTCTCATAAAATTCTTCTTTTATCATAGATAAAAAACAACTTGTAAATTGTCGGGACAATAATAAATCAGTCTTGCTACGTCAAGTGATTCAGCAAGTGATTCAGTAATAAAAATTATCCTTTAAATTCAATGACTTAAAAGATAATTTGCTGTTGCATTTTTATATGTTTTGCGGTAGAGTCTCTCTTTCCTGTGAGAAAAGCCGGCGGATGACAAGGTGTCTTTAGTCGGCATTTTTGTAAAATGAGGATATAAAACAATATGTTGCGTGAAAAATTTACGACTGCGATGAAAGATGCAATGCGAGCTAAAGACAAACGTCGTCTTGGCACAATACGTTTAATCATGGCTGCAATCAAAGACAGGGACATTTCGGTTCGTACCGAATCGGACAGTAAAGTTGGCGATCCTGAGATTATTGATATTCTTTCCAAGATGGTCAAGCAGCGCAATGACAGTAGTAAAATCTATGAAGAAGCAGGCCGCATAGAGCTAGCTCAACAAGAAAATGACGAAATTGAAATTATCAACGAATTTCTACCTCGTCAGCTTGATGGTGATGAAATTGAAGGGGCGGTGAAATCCGCCATTGATGAAACATCCGCATCGGGCCTTAAAGACATTGGCAAAATAATGGCCTGCTTAAAAGGGGAATATGCTGGACAAATGGATTTTTCCAAAGCCAGCGCAGTTGCCAAAGAACTATTATCTTAAAATAACAATTATTATTTTATATTGAAGTACCAACAATGGGATTTACGCCAGATTTTCTAGATGAAATTAGAAATCGATTGCCTGCCAGTGAGGTTATTGGTCGTAAAGTTCGCTTGGTAAGAAAAGGTCGAGAATTTTCGGGCCTTTGTCCGTTTCATAACGAAAAAACCCCCTCCTTTACCGTTAATGATGAGAAGGCCTTTTATCACTGCTTTGGCTGTGGTGCCCACGGCGATGTCATTAATTTTGTTCTTGAAACCGAAGGACTTTCTTTCCCAGAAACTGTTGAAAGGCTGGCTGGGCAAGCGGGTCTTCAAATGCCGGAATATTCACCAGAAGATCAAGCTCGTAGTAAAGTAAAAAAGACCCTTTATGATGTGATGGAGGCGGCGGCACATTGGTTTGAAAGTCAGTTGCCAAGCCAAGCGGGTATTGAAGGCAAAAAGTATATTCAAATGCGCGGCCTTAATAAGGGGACGGTAAAAAAATTCAGACTTGGATTTGCTCCCAATAGTAAAACCGCCTTGAAAGAAGCTATGCTGGCTCGACCAGAGTTCACAGAAGAGATGTTGATTGAAGGAGGAATGCTGATAAAGCCAGATGATGGTGGGCCCAGTTATGACCGTTTTCGTCATCGCGTCATGTTTCCCATTTGCGACCGACAAGGCCGAGTGGTTGCCTTTGGCGGTCGTGCTTTATCAGACCAAGCCAAGGCAAAATATTTAAATTCGCCAGAAACGCCGCTTTTTCACAAAGGACGACTGCTCTATAATTTAAGTGGTGCGCTAAAAGCGGCTTATGAAAAGGGTCGGGTTATCGTTGCAGAAGGATATATGGACGTGATTGCCTTATCGCAAGGCGGATTTTTAGAGGCCGTTGCCCCCCTTGGTACGGCGGTGACCGAAGATCAAATACGTGAGCTTTGGCGTTTAGCACCAGAGCCGATTATGAGCTTTGATGGTGACAAGGCAGGCCAGCGCGCAGCCATTCGCGTGGTCGAGCGGGCATTACCACTTTTAAAGCCGGGCCATTCATTAAGATTTGTTTATTTACCAGACGGCGAAGACCCTGATAGTTTTATCGCCGCCCACGGTAGTAAGGCATTTGAAAATCTTCTCAATGAAGGGCTTGCGCTTGCTCAAGTGCTATGGAACGAATTGATTGGTGGCGTTGATTTTGATACGCCAGAACAAAGAGCGGGCCTCGAGCAAAAAATAAGCAGAACATTGAGTGATATTAAAGACCCCACTATTCGGGGTTATTATGAAAGTGATTTTCAAAAACGTCTAAAAAAATATTTTGGTAATGACTTTGTTCCGAAAATAAATCTCCATGAAAAGACGGAAAATTTTGCTTACAAAGAGAATCAGCAACAAAAACGACGCGACGCTTCTTTCAAAAATAAAAGTTTTTGGCAAAAAGATGAGAAAAAAAGCATCGGCGACCTTAATAAAACCATGATTGGAAAATCGCTAAAATCATCGACCTTAGACAGTGAAAGGCTAATCATTCTCACGGTTTTAGAACATCCATGGCTCCTTAATCGCCATGAAGAACTCTTTGCAACTTTCGATTTCGAATCAGTTGAGCTTGACAAGGTCCGCAATGAAATCATACGTATAGCTAATAACGACTCGAACCTTGAAAGAGAACGCCTGCGACACCACCTTATAAATAATGGATTGGGTCAGGCCATAGAAATCAAGCAAGGCGTGTTGATAGCCCAGAAAATTATTGGGCTTAAATCTTCTGAGGAGGAAACGGAAGGATCGTGGCTTCATTTGTTTGAACTTTTCCATATTGAAAAGTTAGGGCAAGATATAGCAAAGCTAGGATCCAAAGAATTGAACGAAGAAGATTATACGCGCTTGCAAGCCCTAAAAGAAGAGCATTCTGCAAGCATTAAGAATTTGAGCGCGCCTTTAGGAAAAGAAAATCCTTAGGGACGAAATTTTATGCTTTTAAAAATTATTCGAGGTTTATAAATGGCAGAAAAAGCCAAAAAGTCTGATAAAAATATCGATACAGTAGATAACCCTATTATAAATAGCCAAGAAGCAGTGAAAAAAATGATCGCTGAGGCTAAAAAAAAGGGTTACATCACCTATGATGCTTTAAATGAAGCGTTGCCGCAGGATCAAATGTCTTCTGAGCAAATCGAAGACGTTATGACCATGCTTTCGGAAATGGGCATTAATGTCATCGATAATGCTGAAGGCGAGGATGCTTCACAAGATAAAGATGTTCAAGCTAAAGCGTCTGAAGAAGTGGATGAAGAAGTCCCTGAGAAAAAAGCGCCTGCGGATCGTACTGATGATCCTGTGCGGATGTATCTTCGTGAAATGGGTAGTGTCGAGCTATTATCGCGCGAAGGTGAAATAGCCATTGCTAAACGTATTGAAGCAGGGCGTGAGACTATGATCTCTGGTCTTTGTGATAGCCCTCTTACTTTTAATGCCTTGGCCTCTTGGGGGCAAATGCTCGAAGAAGAAGAAATATTGCTCCGTGATGTCATTGATTTAGATTCAATGTATGGCAACGACCCAACCCAAGAAAATGATGCAACGCCAACGGCGACACCGGTGAATGAAGAAAAAGACGTTATCGCAGATACTGACGATGATGATGAGGAAAGCCCTGAAAATAACGGTGAAAATGAAGACAAAAGTAATTTAGATGAAGGTCTAGAAGAAGACGAAGCTGAAGGTGAAGAGGAAGACGACGAAGATGATGATGATGATGAAGGGGTAACCATGTCATTGGCGGCCATGGAAGAAGCACTTAAGCCACGGGTCATGGAAATATTTTCTAAAATTGCTCAAGTTCATAAAAAGTTCGTTAAACTTCAAGAATTACGTCATGAAAGTAATATTGGCAAAGGCGAGCTTTCAACGGCTCAAGAACGTCGATACCGTAAATTAAGTGATGAGCTGATAGAGCTTATGAATAGCCTTAGGCTTAATAATAACCGCATAGAATCTTTGTTGGAACAGCTTTATTTTTCAAGTAAGCGACTTATGGGCTTAGAAGGAAAAATGTTACGTCTTGCAGAGCGTCATAAAGTTAACCGAAAGTCTTATCTTGATAATTATTCGGGCCGAGAGCTTGAGAATGACTGGCTTAAGGTTATGTCTAAAGATAAAGCTAAAGGATGGGATAATTTTTATACAAATGAAGGCGAAATTATCGACAACATGCGTGATCAGGTCTCAGAGATTGCCAAGACAGTTGGTCTAAATATTTCTGAGTTTCGTGTCATTGTTAATAAAGTTCAAAAAGGCGAAAAAGAAGCACGTATTGCTAAAAAGGAAATGGTTGAGGCCAATCTTAGATTGGTGATTTCAATCGCTAAAAAATATACTAATCGCGGCCTTCAATTTCTTGATCTTATCCAAGAGGGTAATATCGGCCTTATGAAAGCGGTTGATAAATTTGAATATCGCCGTGGTTATAAATTTTCGACTTACGCTACTTGGTGGATCAGACAAGCTATTACCCGTTCTATTGCTGACCAAGCCAGAACGATCCGAATTCCCGTGCATATGATCGAAACCATCAATAAGCTTGTGCGCACAGGCCGCCAAATGATGCATGAAATAGGCCGCGAAGCGACACCAGAAGAATTAGCCGCGCGACTATCTATGCCGCTTGAAAAAGTGCGTAAGGTCATGAAAATTGCCAAAGAGCCCATATCATTGGAAACACCTATTGGTGATGAGGAAGACAGCCATCTTGGTGATTTCATTGAAGATAAAAATGCAATTTTGCCTGTTGATAGCGCCATCCAAACTAATTTACGCGATACAACAACACGGGTTTTAGCGTCTTTAACACCGCGCGAAGAAAGGGTTCTTCGTATGCGTTTCGGTATTGGAATGAATACGGATCACACCTTAGAAGAAGTGGGGCAGCAGTTTTCTGTGACCCGCGAGCGTATTCGCCAAATTGAGGCAAAAGCACTTCGCAAGCTAAAACATCCAAGTCGTTCGCGTAAACTGAGAAGCTTTTTGGATAAATAAATATGTAAGCTCGCTGATATTTTTAGCGGGCTTATTAAAAAAATCGCATAATGCGAAATTCCCCTCTATTCATTGTTTTTATTATCTGTTACTTAACAGGTCATATTGATTTGGGGGCCTGTAGCTCAGTTGGTTAGAGCAAACCGCTCATAACGGTTCGGTCGTAGGTTCGAGTCCTACCAGGCCCACCACTCCCTCCCTAGTTTTGACACCTATTTTATACTAACCTGTGAGAGCCGCAGAACTCTGCCGTATTACGGCAATATAGTAGCTAATAGATTGGTGGGGAGACTGGTTTGTTGAAGAGTGTTCCCCGTCAAAGCCTATGAGACCATTTAAAGTATTTGCATAAGAGAGGTTTT
>CALDNY010000327.1 GCA_937914685.1 uncultured Kordiimonadaceae bacterium | reverse complement strand
AGGCCGTTTATTTTAGCAAGGCGTGCGCTTTGTAATAAGTGACTGGCATCACCAAAGCGTTTTTCGAAAAATTCCAACAAAGTCGGTTTGTCGGACATGCGCGGTAGACGAGGGTCGTGACCCATATGAAAATATTGGCCCGGTTTTTTTGAAATTTCACTGCCTGCTTCGCGGCGAAAAGTTGTGCAGATGGCTGGTTTAACCACGCGGTTTTCAAGTTCGTCGGTCATGGCTTGTTCTAAGGCGTCGGCCTTTTCATTGGCACTCATCGCTGCGAGCGCACTGGCCCCGCCCACGTAAGCTAAAAATTTGCGTCTATCCATTTGTTTCTCCCTAAATATATAAAACATGGAAGCATAATTCAGGGCAGAATGTCAATAAACTTAAGCCATTAAGGTTTGGAATAACTCAATGATCAAATTGATTGCTATAATCAACGGCGATACCGTAATCAGGATCTTCATCAGGCATCAGTTCGACCATGCTCCCTGCTTTATGTAATAATTCCTTACAGTCGGGGCTTAAATGGCGAAGATGGATGGTTTTATCGCGCTTGCTATAGCGTTCGGTTAAGGCCTCGATGGCTTGAAGACCCGAATGATCCCAAACTCGACTTTTCATAAAATCAACCACAATATCATTAGGATCGTCTTTAGGGCTAAACATATCCTGAAAGTTGGCACTACTACCGAAGAATAACGGGCCGCGCAAATAATAAATTTTTTGGCCTGATTTATTTATTTCTGTGCTGACGGTGACCCGTTTTGAAGCCCGCCAAGCAAAAACTAAGGCAGAAACAATGACGCCGACGACGACTGCAACAGCAAGGTCACTATAGACGGTTACGAAAGTAACTAAAATAATGACAAAGGCATCATGAAGGGGAACCCGGTGCAATATCGTAAGGCTTGACCATGCAAAAGTGCCGATTACGACCATAAACATAACGCCGACCAATGCCGCCACAGGAATTTGCTCAATCAACCCAGAAGCCCAAAGAATAAAGGCCAACAAAAATAACGCCGCCGATATGGCTGATAGTCGTCTGCGACCACCAGATTTTATATTAATCATGCTTTGACCGATCATGGCGCAACCGCCCATGCCGCCAAAAAAGCCCGTTACCACATTGGCCAGACCTTGGGCCGCGCATTCACGACTGGCGCCGCCGTGACTTTCAGTCATTTCAGAGACTAAATTTAGGGTCAACAGTGATTCAATAAGGCCAATCGCCGCTAGAATAAAAGCATAAGGCAATATAATCATCAATGTCTCTAGATTAAAGGGCACATCGGGAATGGCAAAATCGGGGAGGCTACCTTTAATGGAGGCAAGATCACCAACCCTCGGCACATTAATATCAAAAACGATCACGATCAGTGAAACCACCAAAATGCCCAATAAAGGTGCGGGCATTGAGCGGATAACTTTGGGCCCTGCCCAGATAACAAACATTGTCAAAAGCACCAGGGCAATGGTTAGATATAGAGGAAGCCCGGTCATCCAAACACTTATACCGCTAGCATCTTTGAATTTAAATTGGCTTAATTGGGCAAGGAAAATAACGATAGCAAGACCGTTTACAAACCCAAGCATCACTGGGTGAGGGACCATGCGGATAAATTTACCCAAATTAAAAACACCC
>CALDNY010000326.1 GCA_937914685.1 uncultured Kordiimonadaceae bacterium | reverse complement strand
GTATTGGTGGGAATTTTTTCAATAAATTATGATAATTTAGTTATCACACAGTGGCCAACACTGGAAAATATTGGTGCCAGTACCCTTATTTTAATTTTTGCGTTTTCTGGCGCTGAGTGTGCTTTAAATGCCAGTGGTGAAGTTAAAAATTCAACAAAAACAGTGCCAAGAGGACTTTTGTTAGGGATCGGAAGTATCTTTGTGCTTTATCTTGGTCTTCAAACGGTAGCGCAAGGGGTGCTTGGACCGGAACTTGCAAATAATACAGAGGCCCCGCTTGCGGCCGCAGCCAAGGAAATTTTTGGCGAATGGGGAGTAAAGATGCTGATCATCGGGGGGGCTATCTCTATTTTCAGCACTTTAAGCGGTGATGTATTGGCGACACCTCGGGTTGTTTTTGCTTCTGCCCGAGACGGTAATTTACCAAAATTTCTCGCAAAAGTTCACCCAAAATATAAGACACCTTATGTGGCGATTATTTTTTATGCTATATTGATTGTCCTGATCGCCCTCAGCGGTACTTTCAAACCTCTTGCGATTATGGCCTCTGGGTCACTCTTGCTTATTTATGCGGGGGTAAGTTTGTCCGTGATCAAATTACGACATCGCGATGGCCCTCCGCGCGAAGGACAATTTAAAATTCCTGGCAAAATAATAATTCCCATTTTAAGTTTAACGGTGATTGGCTGGATGCTTTGGCAACTAACATTTGATGAAGCAATAGGAATTATAATATTAATAGGCGTATCAGTGACAATGTACATTGGACGTTCTTTATGGATAAAATATACAGAAGGTAAAAATGATATATAAGGAACCATGGTCTAAAAGACATAAAAAAGTAACGGGGGGGACACCCTTTAGCTTATCCAATTCCTTTGCCCAGCCCCTTAAAAATGAAGAACTTATCACTCTTTCTCTAGACAGAGGCGATGAGGAAATTGTTGAAGCTTTTCATAAACATTCCTTAGAATATACACCCAATGGCGGCAGCCTCGACCTGCGGGAGGAAGTTGCAAAATTATATGGGCCAGATATAAATGCGCAAAATATACTTATTTTTTCTGGGGCCCAAGTCGCCTTGCAAACGGCGGCCACTACACTCTTGGATAATGATTGTCATTCGATCGTATTCACTCCCGGTTATCAATCTGTGCAAGAAGCACCGTCTCATGCAGGTAGTCAGGTCACGAAAATTCAGCTTCGAGCGGAAAATGGTTGGCAAATTGATATCAAAGAAGTTGCTTCGGCGATCAGGGACAATACAAAATATATTGTCATTAATGAGCCCTTCAATCCCACAGGGACGATCATGAGCCATGCTCGGCAATTAGAGTTAAAAGAACTAGCGCAAAAAAATGACATCTATATTCTGTCCGATGAAGTTTACAGACTTTTAGAGCATGATCAAAAAGACAGACTTCCTGCCATGGCGGATTTTTATAATAAAGGCTTGAGCGCCTGCACTCTTTCAAAACCGTGGGGTGGGTGCGGCATTACCATTGGTTGGCTCGCTCTGCAAGATATGGACCTTAAGCAAAAACTGATTGATACGCAATATTTTGGTACAGCCTGCCCAAGCCGCGCCAGCGAAATTCAAGCAATTATGACCCTGCGTGCCAGCGATATTATTCTTGAGAAAAACTTGAAAATCATCCGTCGAAATTTAAAATTGCTTGATCAATTTTTTATAAACTATAGCGATTTATTCCAATGGGTTCGCCCCAATGGCGGCGCTATTGGGTTTGTAAAATTTAAAGGACCATTAACGTCCGACCAACTTGGTGAGCAATTGGCAAATGCAGGTATTTCCATAAAACCAGCCTATGTATTTTCCGATCACGTTAATGATGATAATGATTATTTTCGTATTGGTTTTGGCGAAGATATTATGCCAAAAGCATTAGAGGCCTTGATAGAATTTGTCGAAGAGCATAAACAACACTGGCGTTCTTAATTTTTTAGAAAAAGAAAAGAAAATAAAATATGATTACTATTGAAATAAAAGCCCCCTACTTAATTTTTGTAGGGACAGAAACCAACCCGACAGAGGCAAAAACGGGGGCCGGCATGTTTGAATGGCGCCCAGAACTTTGTAAAGGCCAATTGGCCCTTGAAGGGGGCGGTTTGCCGATAAATTTGCCAATAATGTCTATTGCAGAGGCGAAAGAAGCGGGGGTTAAGTCACTTATCATCGGCACGGCGGCGATCGGGGGGGCTATTCCAGAGCAATGGCTAGATACTTTGGAGGAAGCTCTGATGGCGGGGATTGACATTGTGGCTGGAGTTCATAAGCGTTTGAACCAAATTGAGCGTTTATCGGCGGCGGCTCTTAAATCGGGGGCAGAATTAATTGATGTGCGTGTTCCTCCCGAAGATTTGCCCGTGGGTACGGGTAAAAAAAGAACTGGCAAGCGTATTCTTATGGTCGGCACTGATTGTGCGGTCGGTAAAAAATATACAGCCTTAGCCCTAGAAAAAGATATGAAAAAAGCAGCCATGAATGTTGATTTTCGCGCTAGTGGCCAAACAGGTATTATGATCGCCGGCAAAGGCATTCCCATTGATGCGGTGGTTGCAGATTTTATTTCAGGGGCAGCGGAACTATTATCCCCCGATAATACTGATGATCATTGGGACGTGATCGAAGGGCAGGGCGGTATTTTTCATCCTGGCTATAGTGGGGTCAGTATGGGTCTTCTTGTTGGCTCGCAACCAGATGCTTTTGTGGTTTGTCATGATGCAGGACGAACCCATATTGGCGGTTGGGATGATTTTCCCTTACCAAGCATTGAAGACGTTATTGAGAGAACAATATCAATTGGCAGGCAGACGAACCCCGACATCAGATGTGTGGGTGTTAGCATCAATAGCTCTGTTTTGGACGAGGGACAGCGTCTAGAATATCTAAGGGATTTATCGGCTCGGCTTAACCTGCCTTGCGTTGATCCTCTAAAAGGGGGAACTGGAGTAATTGTTGAGCGCATAAAAGCGGAGTTTCCCTCTTCTATCCTTTGAACCAGTCATAAAATTATAAAAAATGTTGGGGCTGACCCAGATAATGCACAATTTGTGTTATAGGGGTATGTATGAGAAAG
>CALDNY010000325.1 GCA_937914685.1 uncultured Kordiimonadaceae bacterium | reverse complement strand
GACTTTGCAATGGCTTCCCAAAAAAGATGCTCCTCGTTTTTTGGGTAAAGTCATTGGTTATAGCTCCATTGCGGCTCTTTTGGGTTATGGGGCTGTGGCTTTATTTTCAAAAATATTTCAATTTGATTATGTGGTTATTTACATGATCATCGGTATGGTCGGCCTTGTTATGGTTGGTCATTTATGGTGGTATTTTCCAAAGTTTGAGACAACCATTCCACAACGCAAGCATTTATTTCTAAAAAAGAGATATTCAATTTATTATATATTGACGTTTTTAAAAGGGGCGCGGCGGCAGATTTTTATGGTCTTTGCCGCCTTTTTGTTGGTTGAAAAATTTGATTACACATTGACCCAAATAACCTATTTATTTTTGATCAATAAAACGGCCAATATTTTTATGGCACCACTGATCGGCAGAATTATTGAAAAAATCGGCGAACGTCGTGCCTTAACGATTGAATATATTGGCCTTATTGGTATATTTATTGGATACGCACTGGTGGAAAATGCTCTTATTGCCGCCGCACTTTATGTTTTTGATCATCTGTTTTTTGCTATGGCTATTGGCATAAAAACCTATTTTCAGAAAATAGCCGATCAAGAAGATATAGCCGCTACAGCGAGCGTTAGCTTTACTATTGACCATATCGCTTCAGTGATCATTCCGGTTAGTTTTGGTTATATTTGGATGTATGACCCATCATTGGTATTTTACGCAGGCGCAGGCTTTGCGGTTCTTTCTCTGATCGCCTCTAATCTAATTTCGTTAAGTCCGACCCCGGGCAATGAATTTATTTGGTCTCCTAAAAAGCTACAAGCCTGATCGGTTATTGGACTACGAGCTGCTCAGGATGAGTAAGATCAATGGTGGGGCCGTTATAATATTTTAGCCAACCGCGAACAAAGATGCTCTTTCCTTGTAAAGAGGCTAAATCTATATTCATCTTTTCAAACATCTTACGTACCCGCCCCGAAATAACAATGGTAAAATCTGTTTTATAATCGTCGCCAAAATTTAAATAGACAGTGTTTCTAACCGTGGCTACATCAAGGATTTTCCCACTGATTATTTGAAAACTATTAATGTATTTTCCACTATTTTCTTGTGATTTTATTTTGTAAAAATCTAAATTCCAGATGCCCTTTTTATTCTTTAATGCCTCTTGCTCGGCTGTCAGCATTTGCATCACAACAGAGCGATTATCGGCAAAACTATAAACCCGGGCCATGCCTTGTTTTAAAATTTCCCCCTGCAACCATGTTCCGTCATCAAGAAACAAATGAGCTAACGTGCGACCATAACGGTCCATTTTTCGCCCACCGTAATAAAGGTGCACGGTTTTATTAAGAGCAAGGGTGCTTAAGGCGTCTTTGGATTGATAGCCAAGGGGCCATTCTTTGAAATTTTTCCTGGTCAGGGCAATTTTTGGGGCTTGAAGTCCGACCAGGCGAACGGTTATATTATTTTCAAGCAATAGAGTATCACCGTCAATAATCTTAATGACGCGAGAAGAGAATTCTGCGCCTTTTTCTGCCTTTAACTGCTGTTTTATCTGGGCGCTGTCATAGGCATAAAGCGGCCCATTAAAAGCTAGAATAAAAACAAGGATAAAATTAAATACACGCATAAATATAATCATAATCCTCTTGGTTAAAAGGGCAATGATTTTCAATTATATTGACTATTGGATTTTAATAGGCTTTTCTGTTTATTAAATCTTTAAGAGGAAAATAAATGAAAAAACCGCCATCTTTAAATGACACAAAATATATTTTTAACAGAAGAAATTTTTTAAAAACACTTCCTGTTGGTGCCGTTGCAACTATCAGTGTTGGCAGTGAAGTCAAAAGTGATAGTTTGGTTGCAGTGAGGTACGACCACGGCGTTGCCAGTGGTGACCCTCTTCAGGACCGCGTTATAATTTGGACCCGCGTGACCCCCGAAGATGACACTTATAGAGGTGGCGTTACCATAATGTGGCAGGTGGCCCTAGACGAAAATTTTTCAAATATAGTCAAAAGTGGGACGGTTACCACTGGTTTGGATCGGGATTATACTCTCAAGCATGATGTGACGGGATTGAAGTCGGCGGCCGCTTATTTTTACCGATTTAGCGTGGGCGATAAAATATCTCCCACGGGTCATACTCGTACCTTGGCTAAAAAAGGCATGAAATCGCTACGCTTGGCGGTTGTCTCTTGTTCTAATTATCCTTGGGGATATTTTAATGCCTATAAGGCGGTGTGTGAAACGGGACCGTATGATGCAGTTTTGCATCTTGGCGATTATATTTATGAATATAAGGCGGGTCAATATGCCTCTGAAAATGCCCAAGCCATGAACCGTGTGGTTGACCCTCTTCACGAGATTATTACGCTTGAGGATTATCGACGTCGTTATAGCCTTTATCGTAAGGACCCCGATTTACAGGAAATACATAGAAAATATCCGTTTATCTGTGCGTGGGATGACCATGAATTTGCCAATAATTCATATGCGACAGGTGCGTTTAATCATAATGAAGGCGAAGGTGATTGGCCGACCCGTCGCCGCGCCGCGACAAAGGCTTATATGGAATGGTTACCTATTCGCGTTGGTGATCAACCCCTGACATATCGGTCATTTAATTTTGGTGGTTTGGCAACTCTTGCCATGTTGGATACCCGCATTACGGGGCGCGAAAGACCGCTTGAATATGAAAAAGATGTGGACTTGCAAAAGATTGAAATTCCAGACGGCCACGGCGCTATGATGTCCGTATCGCGGGTTTTTGATAATGCCTATACCCCCGCTAAAGAAATTACAGATCCTGAAGTTTTGCGTAATTCGAATAGCCAAAACATGCCAGAGACATGGGAAAATAGACCCGATTATTCTGGCTTTCATAGGCGCCTTGAAACAGAAGAACGATCAATGATCGGAAAACCGCAAGAAGTGTGGCTAGAAAAGACTTTAGAAGCCTCAAAAAAAGCAGGGGTTCCGTGGCAAATTCTTGGCCAGCAGGTGATTATGAGTTACCGCCCCGAGCCGCCAGAATCCAGTGCTACTAACCCTCAAATTATAAAAGATTTCCGCGCAGGAAAGCAAAAAACCACATACGTTCCTATAGATGATTTGGTTATATATAACCCCGACGCGTGGGACGGATACCAACCCGCACGGCGCAGAGTTTTTGATATGTTAGAAAAATATGGGGTTAATCCTATTGTTCTGACAGGGGATACCCACTGCACGTGGGCAATGTCACTGACCGATGAGCTTGATGGCAAGCATTATGGTGCTGAATTTGGCGTTACCTCTATCACCTCGCCTGGCCGCGGTGAGCGGGTAAAAGACTATGAAGCGGTCACAGAAACCTATTATGACTTACTTGATCATATGGCCTACGCTAATATTAAGGATAGAGGGTTTCTCAGCCTGACTATCACTGAAAAAGCCACAACAAGTGATTGGTATTATGTTTCAAACATTGAAACAAAAGAATTTGAAATTCTTAAGAAAAAATCACTACGCTACCACGCTGGCGACTGTGCAGATGGCAAGGTAACGTTAGAGGATGTGAGCTAATTCTTTATGGGGCTGACCCAGATAACTACTCTAGTTTCTCTTTAACCCACTGTTTTAGTTC
>CALDNY010000324.1 GCA_937914685.1 uncultured Kordiimonadaceae bacterium | reverse complement strand
GCAAGTTTGGATGTAAATTATCCATGTCTTTGTTTGCTTTTATCGTTGGCAGCCTTTATAAAGCTACCCTTATACTAGCAATAAAGCTTGTTTGATTGATAAATAAGCTGATATTAGAATGACTATTGAGTGAAGAAAGGTTGAGGTTATGTCATTAAAAGCAATGAGCGGCGCGCAAATACTGATCAGTTCCTTAGAGGATTTGGGAGTAGAGGTTATCTTTGGATATCCGGGCGGTGCTGTGTTGCCTATTTATGATGCCCTTTATGACACTAAAAAAATCACTCATATTTTGGTGCGCCACGAACAAGCCGCCGTTCATGCAGCCGAGGGCTACGCTCGGTCAACGGGAAAGCCGGGTGTGGTACTTGTTACATCTGGCCCGGGGGCGACCAATGCGGTTACTGGTTTAACCGATGCTATGCTTGATAGTATTCCGATTATTTGCATAACAGGTCAAGTGCCTGTTCAGTTAATAGGAACAGATGCCTTTCAGGAGGCAGATACTGTTGGTATCACCCGTCACTGTACAAAACATAATTATCTAATACGTCATAGCGATGATATTTCCGTTGTTATTCATGAGGCCTTTCATGTGGCAACCACTGGTCGTCCGGGACCTGTTGTTGTGGATATTCCAAAAGATGTTCAAATCATTAAAAGTGATAAACTTCATAGAGGCCCCATTGAGCACCGTAGTTATCGCCCCGCATTGAAGGGGGATGACGAGGCTATTAAAAAAGCCGTTGATTTGCTCGCGACAGCCAAAAAACCGATTTTTTATACGGGCGGTGGTGTTATTAACTCTGGGCCAGAAGCATCTGAACTATTGCGAAGCCTTGTTAAATTAACAGGGGCGCCGATTACCAGTACTCTAATGGGACTAGGCGCTTATCCTAGCTCTGATAAACAATTTTTGGGTATGTTGGGAATGCACGGCACTTATGAAGCAAACCACGCCATGCATGATTGTGATGTTATGGTTTGTGTGGGCGCGCGCTTTGATGATCGGATCACGGGCCGTATTGATGCCTTTTCGCCTCATTCAAAGAAAATCCATATTGATATTGACCGTTCATCGATCAATAAAATTATTCATGTTGATGTGCCTGTGGTCGGCGATGTTGCCCGTGTGCTTGAAGTTTTCTTAAAATTATGGAAAAAAGCGCGTCATAAGTTGGATCGTGCCGCGCTTGATCAATGGTGGGCAGAAATTGATCGTCGTCGGGCGCGTAAATCACTGGCTTATGTATATAAGAGCGATGTGATTATGCCACAATATGCGATCGAACGCTTGCAGGCATTGACCAAGGATCGTGATACTTATATCACCACCGAAGTGGGTCAACATCAAATGTGGGCGGCGCAATATTTAGGATTTGAAAAGCCAAACCATTGGATGACATCGGGTGGTTTAGGAACAATGGGTTACGGCTTTCCCGCAGCGATAGGGGTTCAAGTTGCTCATCCTAATTCCCTTGTCATTGATGTGGCGGGTGAAGCGTCCATTCAAATGAATATTCAGGAACTTTCAACGGTGATGCAATATAATCTACCGGTTAAAGTCTTTATATTAAATAATGAATATATGGGCATGGTCAGACAGTGGCAGGAACTTAACCATGAAGGTCGTTATTCAAATAGTTACACAGCCTCTTTACCTGACTTTGTAAAATTAGCAGAAAGTTATGGTGCTACGGGGTTGATGGTTGATGATCCAAAAAAATTGGACGAGACTATTATCAAAATGATCGAAACGCCAGGGCCTGTTTTTGTCGATTGTCGTATTGAAAAATTAACAAATTGTTTCCCGATGATCCCTTCTGGTGCGGCTCATAATGAAATGATTTTACCAGACGAAGATGACGTAAAAGAATATGAAGGAGGGGCCGCTTTGGTCTAATAAACCAGTGTGGATTAATGGCTATTAAAATGACAAATACACCTCAAAAAGCACGACATACTATTTCCATTATCGTTGATAACGAAGCGGGGGTTCTCGCTCGGGTTATCGGTCTTTTTTCTGGACGTGGTTATAATATTGAACATCTTACTGTGGCTCCTGTTGATACAGTGGGTAATGAAAGCCGTATCACGGTTGTGACTATTGGTACGCCTAAAATTATCGAGCAAATCAAAGCACAGCTTGACCGTTTAGTGCCCATTCATAGGGTCGGAGATCTTACTGATGATGGCCCGTCGGTGGAACGTGAATTAGCATTGGTTAAAGTTTGCGGCGATAAAGAACAACGTCTTGAGGCGTTACGGGTGGCGGAGGCCTTTCGTGCTAAACGCGTCGATAGCACAGCCACTAGTTTTGTTTTTGAAGTGACAGGAAAGACAGAAAAGATTAAAGCATTCATTGAATTAATGGAAGGCCTAGGCCTTGTCGAAGCGGTACGTACGGGTGTTGCGGCGTTGCACCGTGGTAAAAAAATATTATAAATTAATTAAAAAATTTCTTAACGGAGAATATAAATGAGAGTCTATTACGATAGTGATGCAGATGTTAATCTGATCAAAACAAAAAAAGTGCTTATTGTTGGCTATGGTAGCCAAGGTCACGCCCACGCGGCAAACTTGCGCGATAGTGGTGTTAAGGATATTGCTGTTGCCCTTCGCGAAGGATCAGGTACACGCAAAAAGGCTGAGGGCGCTGATTTTAAAGTGATGACTGCGGCTGAGGGTGCCAAATGGGCCGACGTTGTGATGGTTTTGGTGCCTGATGAACTTCAGGCTGATCTTTATAAAGATGATCTTGCACCAAATATGAAAACCGGTGCTTCATTGATGTTTGCTCACGGTCTTAATATTCATTTTAAATTGATTGAGCCTAGGTCTGATCTTGATGTTTCAATGATTGCACCAAAAGGCCCCGGTCATACGGTTCGCTCCGAATATCAAAAAGGTGCCGGTGTGCCAACATTGATCGCGGTTCATCAAGACGCCACAGGAAATGCCATGGATATTGGCCTTTCCTACGGTTCTGCTAACGGTGGTGGCCGTGCGGGTATTATTGAAACAACATTCAAAGAAGAATGTGAAACGGATTTATTTGGCGAACAAGCCGTTCTTTGCGGCGGGGCTACTGCGTTGGTTCAATGTGGTTTTGAAGTATTGGTCGAGGCGGGCTATGCCCCTGAAATGGCCTATTTCGAGTGTCTACATGAGCTTAAATTAATTGTTGATCTGATGTATGAAGGCGGCATTGCCAACATGCGTTACTCAATTTCAAACACCGCTGAGTACGGCGATTATATGTCAGGCTCACGAGTTATTAACGCTGAAACAAAGCTCGAGATGAAACGTATTTTAGCAGATATTCAAGAAGGTCGTTTTGTGAATGACTTTATGCTTGATAATAAAGTCGGCCAAATTAAGCTAAAAGCAGCCAGAGCCAAAGGCGCAGCCCACCAAATCGAAGAAGTAGGCGCAAACCTCCGCGCCATGATGCCATGGCTTAAAGAAAACCAAAAAGTAGATAAAAGCAAAAACTAAGACTAAGTCTCACTTTTAGTAAAAGAATTAAAAAGCCCTCGATGGAAACATCGGGGGTTTTTTTATTTAAGGAAGGAGGAGCATACTCCCCAACAACATTATAAACCGCCCCACCTATGATCTAACCTAGGCACATGCACCAACCATCAAATGGATAGTCCCTAGTAATTCGGGACAGACTATCACCATTTCGAGGAAGTCCTGTGCCGTTAGCCTAAGCCAGAGGTGCCGGCGCTTGAGGCCAAACTAAAAAAAGAAAAGCAAATGATAGATGTGTGTGCTTAGGTCTCCACGCAACAAAATAAACCTAGCCAATTATGCTCCCGCAACATTCTCCCTTATTTCGGCGAAGGGTGAAAACCCAATGCCAGAGAAAATAATCCCCTGCATAGCGATTA